>NZ_JAZEZK010000011.1:0-179537 GCF_037028485.1 Acinetobacter sp. 102 | reverse complement strand
AACCAACCGTTGGGGGTGTTTTTTATTGGGCGGACGAAAATAGGTAGTGGAGGGAATCAGTCGTAAAATCTGAGCTAGGGCTTTTATAGAAGGTGTAAAGAAAAGTCCTTTCTGACAATTTTAGATTGTTTTTTATAAAAGATTGTACATGTGCTAGTTTTTTGAACAGATTAGTCAGTTGAAAAGCTTTTTCCTTGTATGCGGAAACATTGCTTTATGTTATAAATATTTTTATAGGCATGTTTTTTGCTTATTTTAATAAAAGGAAAGACTATGAAATTATCTGTTGGATTGAAAGTTGCGAACAGCTTATCGTTAACTCCTCAATTGCAGCAGGCCATACGTCTTTTACAGTTATCCAGTTTAGAACTTGAACAAGAAATTCAAATCCAGTTAGACAGTAATCCATTACTTGAAAAAATAGAAGACATGGGGACCATGGAAAGTCTTTCTTCACTAGAAGAAAAAGAGAATGGAGACTTAACCACTGAACTGAATGCGGATCATCTTCCAAATGATTTACCCGTTGATACTGAATGGGATGATATTTATACCCATCAATCTACAGCGTTGGCCTCACCAGAATATGAAGAAAGAGAAGACAATCGTCAGGTACATTTAAGCCTCAAAGAGCATATTTTAGATCAAGTCAATCTCTTGCATTTTTCAACGGTAGATAAATTGATTGCATATTGCATCGTAGACTCCCTTGATGATAAAGGATTCCTCGACGCAGAGTTGGATGACATTTTACTTGCTGTTTCCCGTCTTTTACAGGAAATGGAGAGTGAGGAAGAAGTTGAGCAAGATGAAATTATTGTTGTTTTAAAACATATTCAACGTCTTGATCCTATTGGTGTCGGTTCCAGAAATTTAGCAGAATGCTTGAAAATCCAACTTGAAACTTTTAATGAAAAAGTTCCTTATCTAGCGGAAGCTAGAAATTTATTGAAATATTATGAGTTATTGATTTCGAATGATTTGAATAAGTTGTTAAAGCAAACAGGGTTATCTAAAGAGCAATTAAAAAGTGCCGTTGATTTGTTAAAGACTTTGAAGCCTTATCCTGGGTTAGAGTTCAATCAACAAGAATCTGAATACCAAGTCCCTGATGTAGTCGTGTCGAAGAAAGATCAACATTGGCAAGTTCAGCTTAACCCTGATGTATTGCCTAAGTTACGCATTAATTCTTTTTATTCAGGCATGATTCGTAGAGCTGATCAAAGTGATGATAATGTCTATTTGCGCAATCAAATGCTGGAAGCGAAGAATTTTATCAAGAGTATCGATGAGCGTCATAAGACATTGTTGAAAGTAGCAACCTGCATTGTTGAGCATCAGAGAGCTTTTTTGGAGCAAGGCCCAGAAGCGATGAAGCCTTTAGTACTTCGTGATGTGGCAGAAGAGGTTGAATTACATGAGTCGACCGTATCTCGTGTGACAACCAATAAATATATGCTGACACCACGTGGTTTATTTGAATTGAAATACTTCTTTTCTAGTCATGTTGGAACAACAACAGGTGGTGAGGCTTCATCGACGGCAATTCGAGCCATGATTAAAAAACTCGTTTCAAGCGAGAATCCACGTAAGCCTTTGTCGGATAATGCAATTGCTGAAATGTTGAAGAATGAAGGGATTGAGGTGGCTCGACGCACGGTAGCAAAATATCGTGAATCGTTACATATTGCCTCATCTTCTGAAAGAAAAGTCTTGATCTAAATTTCAAGGTGTGACTATTCTAGGGGTTCATTATTACGGAATAATGAATTTTTTTAATGATCACTAGAGGAATCGCTGAAATGATTTAATGGATATTGAACCACTGATAATGTGCATTAAATTTGCTGAAGCGATTTTCTTGTATCCTGAGAAAAAGGTGAGGGATAGAATTATGCAAATAACGATTCGTGGGCACCATTTAACCATTACACCAGCCATTGAAGAAAATATAAAAGAAAAGTTTAGTCAAATGACCAAGCATCTAGATCAGGTCAATAGTATGCAAATCAAGCTGGCTAAAGATCATCAAATTGACAAACGTTCACACAAAGGTAGTGCAAATCATATCGCTGAAGCGATTATACGTTTGCCGGGGGTAGAACTGTTTGCACAGGCGACAGCCGATGATATGTATACTTCAATTCGAAAACTGACAGACAAATTAAAACGCCAGCTAGCAAAACATCGAAAAATTCAATGTTCGTATCAGCATGAACTGGCACTTTTGAGTTAATTTTTTATTTTGTATAAGAGGCTTTTTGTGAAGCCTCTTTTTTTATTGATAAAAAAAGAAACTGCTTACTGAATTATGTGAAAAAGTTATAGTAAAATAGCTGGTTTTACACCAATGGTTGTATAAGAGGCCTTGTAATGAATAGTGAGCAGCTCACGCAAATTTTAAAAGAAGCTTTCCCTGAAGCAGAAGTAGCAGTGAGCGGTCAAGCTGGGAAATTTGACCTTCGTATTGTGGATGATCAGTTTGAAGGTAAGCGTACCGTTGCTCGTCAACAAGCCGTTTATGCACCTCTAAATTCTTATATTGCGAGTGGCGCAGTTCACGCTGTTACGATTCGCGCAATGACAAAAGACGAATGGCGCAAAGCAAGCCTTTTCGGAGCTTAAATATTAATGGATAAATTTTTAATTACGGGCGGTGTTAAGCTCGAAGGTGAAGTACGCATTTCTGGTGCTAAAAATGCTGCTTTACCTTTACTTGCAGCAATGATCCTTGCTGACTCTCCGATTAAGCTAACCAATGTACCTAATCTAAAAGATGTAAACACATTGGTTAAGTTGATTGCTGGTCTTGGTGTGACCATGAGCTATGAAGGTGAAACGGTTTGTGCTGACGCATCAACATTAGATAACCAGTTTGCACCATATGAACTTGTACGCACCATGCGTGCATCTATTTTGGTGCTCGGTCCTTTGTTAGCACGCTATGGTAATGCAAAAGTATCATTACCAGGCGGCTGTGCGATTGGCTCACGTCCAGTCGATCAACACTTAAAAGCTTTAGAAGCTTTAGGTGCGCAGATTGAAGTTGAAAATGGCTATGTCCATGCTTCAGTTGATGGTCGTTTGAAAGGCGGTGAAGTTGTTTTTGATATGGTGACCGTTGGTGGTACCGAGAATATCTTGATGGCTGCTGCACTTGCTGAAGGTGTGACCACGATTCGTAATGCTGCTCGTGAACCAGAAATCACCGATCTTGCGCAAATGTTGATTAAGATGGGCGCTAAAATTGAAGGTTTAGATACAGATACTTTAGTTGTTACGGGTGTTGAAAGTTTGCATGGTTGTGAATATGCCGTAGTTGCAGACCGTATTGAAACAGGTTCATATTTAGCTGCCGCTGCCATTACTGGTGGACGAGTGAAGACTACCCATACTGATCCTTCATTATTAGAAGCAGTATTGGATAAGTTCGAAGAAATGGGTGCGGAAGTCACGCGTGGTGATGATTGGATTGAGTTGGATATGCAGGGCAAACGTCCTAAAGCTGTGAGCTTTAGAACACTGCCACATCCAGAATTTCCAACAGACATGCAAGCACAAATTATGGCTGTCAATGTGATTGGTCGTGGTTTTGCAACGATTTCTGAAACCATTTTCGAAAACCGTTTTATGCATGTACCAGAGCTTTCACGTATGGGTGCGAATATCCAAGTGGAGGGACATGATGCGGTGGTAACAGGTGTGGAAACACTTCAGGCTGCACCTGTAATGGCAACCGATCTACGTGCTTCATTCTCACTTGTTTTAGCTGCTTTGGTTGCTGAAGGTGAAACACTGGTTGATCGTATCTACCATATCGATCGTGGCTACGAACATGTAGAAGAAAAATTGCAAAGTTTAGGTGCTCAGATTAAGCGAGTAAAAGGATGAATGACTTAAGAAACGATGATCCAAATTTTGACGTAATGGGCAATTTTGATCATGGTTTAACTTTAGCACTCAGTAAAGGTCGTATCTTAAAGGAAACATTACCGTTGCTTGAAAAGGCGGGTATTAATTTACTTGAAGATCCAGATAAATCACGCAAATTGATTTTTCCAACTACGCACAAAAAAGTTCGTATTTTGATTCTACGGGCGTCTGATGTTCCGACTTATGTTGAGAATGGTGCAGCAGACTTTGGTGTAGCGGGTAAAGATGTATTGATGGAACATGGTGCGCAACATGTTTATGAGTTGCTTGACCTAAAAATTGCCAATTGTAAGTTGATGACGGCGGGTAAAGTCGGCATGGAACGACCAAAAGGCCGTTTAAAGATCGCGACTAAATACGTCAATTTGACTCGTCAATACTATGCAAGCCTTGGTGAGCAGGTGGATGTCATTAAGCTATACGGATCAATGGAACTTGCACCTTTGGTTGGCTTGGGTGATTACATTGTCGACGTGGTCGATACAGGTAATACTTTACGTGCTAATGGCTTAGAGCCATTAGAAGAAATTTGCAAAGTTTCTTCACGCTTAATCGTCAATAAGGCAAGCTTTAAGCGTAAGCAAGCGGTGTTAAATCCGATTTTGACGCAACTCGAACAAGCCATTAAAGCACGTCAAAACTAAGTTTTAGATTGAATTGAATAAAAAGGTCAGCTTCGGTTGGCCTTTTTATTTGAGTTTATCTGGATTACGTAAAGAATAAATGCTTTGCAGTTGTTGCTGATCATTGAAAGCAAAAGTAAGTACCATGACACAACAATGGTCTGAGTCATAGAGTTTAAAACCGACACTGCCATTGATATGGCCCATTTCCCAAGAGAGCTCTGTCCACGCTTGAAAAAGCAAGCGTTCAAAGAAACGTAATATAGGTGGTTGGCCAATGAAAGGCTGTCGAATAGCTGAGACTTTACCACCGCCATCCGCTGCAAATTGGATATCGTCACTAAGTAACTGTGTGAGTTGATTCAGGTCATGTGAATGAATGGCGACCTTGAAGGCATTGAGTAAGTTGATTTGCTGCTGAGTCGGATGATTCGAGAGAACATTCGGTTCATCTGCAATACGTTTTCTGCTGCGGGCCACCAATTGTCGACAATTACTTTGTTGTTCCCGAAGGATTTCCGAAATTTCAACATAGTCAAGATTAAAGATGTCATGTAGTAAATATGCCGCACGCTCTTTAACTGAAAGTTTTTCAAGAATCAAAAGGAAAGCTGTGGAGAGGGTATAGTCGGATTCGACCGAGAATGTTTCTGTATGATGATAGGGTTCAGGTAACCATGTTCCCGTATATTCAGTTCTAGACCTGTGGTGAGCACGGAGTAGATCAATGCAATGGCGTGTGCATACAGAGGTCAGCCAAGCTTGAGGATTGAGAATATCTTGCTTAGGTTGCTGTTGCCATTTTATAAAAATATCCTGTAAGACGTCTTCAGCATCACTTGTTGTCCCTAATAGTCGATAAGCAAGACCGAACAGGAATGTTCGGCTTGTCTCAAAAATAGTTAAATCTTGTTGGCTAATCATGCCTGATGCTTTCATGGATGTTAATGCTGTGAAATTGCAATTCGATTCCACAAATTAATCATGCCAATCAGTAAAGTTAAAGCTGAAATTTGTGGCTCACTGAAATATTTTAATAGTGTTATACGTAACGGCTCATAATCAGTGAGCGGGTGTAAAGTCGTGAGTGCTTCAACCCAAGCAAAGGCAGCTTTTTCCTGATCCGTATAATCATTGCAATGTCGCCATACAACCAAACGGTCCAAACGTGATTGTATTTCACCATCTGCCAAAGCTTCAGCAATATGCATCTTCACACAAAAAGCACAGCCATTGATTTGTGAGGCGCGTAATAGAACAAGATGATAAAGCGAGCGATCTATCAAAGCTGAATCAAGAATATTTTGATGGACTTGATAGAGGTGATGAATTGACTCTGGTAAGTGTTTTTTAGGATGAATATTGAGTGTCGTCATTATAGTGTTCCTGATTAAAATCAACGTAGGTATTCATTTGACGACTCAGCCTTTTGTTTTGTGACAAATGGAATAAAAAAAATTTAACTTTTGTTTTTGATAGCTAAATGTTTTGATTAAAAAGATAAAAGTAGAGATTGTGGATTGATCGAAGAACCTTCTCTTTCTGATTGATTTTTTTAGCCTATATTGTGCCCACAAGCACACTGAAAAAGAGTAAACTTAGTGCTCTCTTATTCGCCTTGTGGGTAAATTGATGCGACGTTTATCGACTCAGGATCAAAATTTTAAACAGACATTTGCTGAACTTTTAGCATTTGAAACGGTTAATGATCCTCAATTAATTCAAACTGTAGATCAAATTATTGCTGATGTACGTCAGCATGGTGATGATCATGTGCTTAAATTAACGCAACAGTTCGATCGACATCCAGCGCATCAATTCTCTGATTTAGAACTGACTCAAGCACAGCTCAAAACCGCATTTGATGGTTTAAGTGTTGAAATCCGTGAAGCATTAGAGCTTGCTGCAAAACGCATTCGTTCGTTCCATCAAGCACAAAAGCAGGAAGGTTGGACCTATATCGATGAGTTGGGTAATACCTTAGGTCAAAAAGTCACACCTTTGGATCGTGTAGGGATTTATGTGCCTGGCGGATTAGCCTCTTATCCATCATCGGTACTTATGAATGCTTTGCCTGCACATGTTGCAGGGGTTCCTGAAATTATTATGGTGGTTCCGGCACCAAATGGTGAGTTGAATCCATTGGTATTAGCAGCTGCCTATTTAGCTGGGGTGAGCCGAGTGTTTACCATTGGTGGTGCACAGGCCGTTGCAGCATTGGCTTATGGAACACAAACCATTCCAGCAGTAGACAAAATTACCGGACCAGGCAATCGATTTGTAGCAGCCGCAAAACGTGCGGTCTTTGGTCAAGTTGGTATCGATATGATTGCAGGGCCTTCGGAAATTTTGGTCTATGCCGAAGGTGAAAATAATGCTGAATGGTTAGCCATGGACGTATTGTCTCAAGCTGAGCACGATACGGTTGCACAAGCGATTTTCATTACTCCAGATGAAACGCTGTTAAATGCAGTTGAAGCCGCGATTGAAAAGCATTTAACTGAATTACCAAAAGCAGAAATTGCCAAAACTTCGATTCAAAATCGTGGTGCATTGGTGTTGGTAAAAGATCGTGCAGAAGCAGTTGAATTGATTAATCAGGTCGCACCTGAGCATTTAGAACTTTGTCTTGATGATGCTGAATTGATGAGTCAGGAGATTCGTCATGCGGGTGCAATCTTTATGGGACGTTATACCCCAGAAGCCATTGGTGATTATTGTGCTGGTCCAAACCATGTCTTGCCGACATCGGGTACGGCACGTTTTTCTTCACCGCTCGGTGTTTATGATTTTCAGAAACGCTCTAGCTTAATTATGTGCTCTGAAGAGGGGGTGAAAAGCTTGGCAAAAGCAGCCGATGTTCTGGCAGTGCAAGAAAATCTTGATGCCCATGCGCGCTCAGCCCGTTATCGTTACCAATAACCGATTCAAAGATTGATAGGGGCTGGTTAGCCCCTTTTTTAGGATACATGAGAGTAGAATAATGACGTTTACAGCAGAACAAATGCGTTTTTGGAGCCCCGAGGTTCGTGAATTAGAGCCGTATGTACCCGGTGAGCAGCCTAAAATTCAAAACTTACTCAAACTCAATACCAATGAAAACCCATATCCGCCATCACCAAAAGTGGTAGAAGCAGTGCAAGCTGTTTTAGCAGATCATGCTGATGCCTTACGTCTATACCCTGACCCAGACGCGACGGTGTTAAAACAGGCGATTGCCAAGCAGCAGCATGTTGATGTGGCACAAGTCTTTGTCGGTAATGGGTCGGATGAAGTATTGGCACATATCTTCAAAGCTTTTTTTATCCAGAAACAACCGATTCTCTATCCAGATATTACCTATAGTTTTTATCCTGTTTATAGCCAGTTTTTTGCAACACAAACCAAACAGATTCCTTTGAATGAAAAATTCGAAATAGATGTATCGGATTATGAACAGGAAAATGGCGGTATTATCATCACCAATCCAAATGCGCCAACCAGTATCGCGCTCGGTTTAGATAAGATTGAGCAGGTACTCAAGGCAAATCCAGATCGCGTGGTCGTAATTGATGAAGCCTATGTTGATTTTGGTGCTGAGTCAGCAGTGCAATTGGTTAATCGCTATGAAAATTTAGTGGTTTGCCAAACGACCTCTAAGTCACGTTCATTGGCAGGCTTACGCGTTGGTTTTGCCATTGCACAAGCACATTTGATTGCGGGACTTGAAGCCGTAAAAAATAGTTTTAACTCCTATCCAATTGATCGTTTTGCAATAGCAGCAGCCGTGGCATCATTCGAAGATCAAGCTTATTTTGAAGCGCAATGTGCCAAAGTGATTGAGAGTCGAGAAAAATTAGTGAGTGATCTCATAGCTTTAGGCTTTGAGGTATTGCCTTCGAAAGCCAATTTTATCTTTGCCACACATCCGCAACATGATGCTGCCCAGTTGTCTCAACAATTGCGTGAACAGGGGATTATTGTGCGTTATTTCAATAAGCCGCGTATTAATCAATTCTTGCGTATCACGATTGGTACAGATGAACAAAACCAGCGTTTAGTCGATACGCTTAAAACGCAAATTTTATAAATTTGTATTGACGCTTATTGTTCAGAAGTCTGCCATGTATTGAGTAAATCAAGCATGGCAGAAATTTTATCAAAGCATTCTTGATATTCTGCTTCTGCATCAGAGGCAATGGTGATGCCGCCACCCGCCCACATCGATAATTGATCCTGATATTTTTGAATACTACGAATCAAGATATTCCAGCAACCTGTACCATCGAAATTAAAATAACCTAAGCTGCCACAATAAGCGCCACGCGGTGCACCTTCTAATTCTTCAATGATTTGCATAGCACGAATCTTTGGTGCACCTGTGATTGAACCGCCAGGCAGGGCAGACAGTAGCATTTGCATTGGATTGATGTCTGCTTTTAAAGTTGCCGTAATTTCGCTGACCATATGATGGACTTGATTAAAGCTTTCAATTTCAAATAATTTGGTTGTTTCAACAGAGCCTGTTTCAGCATAGACACTCAAGTCATTGCGGAGCAAATCGACAATCATGACATTCTCAGCCTGATCTTTTTCAGAGTGGCTGAGTTTATCCTTTGAGATCTGATCTTGTTGTGGATCGTTAAAACGTGGCATGGTGCCTTTGATTGGACGTGTTTTAATTTCTCGGTTGTGCTTGAATTCAATAAACAGTTCAGGAGAGCAACTGAGCAATTCAAAATCATTGATTTTGAGATAACCAGCATAAGGTGCTTGGGTGAGTTCCCATAAATCATTGGCGCGGCTTAATAATGAACCTTGTACATGCGCTGTAAATTCTTGAGTCAAGTTAATTTGATAACAATCACCCGCTTTGATGTACTCCTGAACTTGGTTGAATGCAGTGAAGTACTGCTGTTTCGTCCAACGAGGGTGGCATTGCTGATTTAAAGATAGTGCATTGAGTTGTTTTGGTGTATTGATCAAATCGGAAATGTGTTGATAGATACTTTCGGCCTGAGCTTCATCACTATAAAAGTACCATTCACCTTGCTGAAACTTTAAAAAGCTGGTGTATTGACCCAAGAAAAAACTTGGCTGTGGGCATGCATCAATTGTTGTAAATTGATCTGCACTATAGTCATAACTAAAGAAGCCAATATATCCACCATAAAATCCATCAGGATGATCAGAAGAGGAGGTGCCATCAAACTGAGAGAAGTCGAGGAGAGAGCGTACTTCTGATTTGATTTGATATTGATTGAATTGTATTTGTTGAAATTGTTGAAGCTTAGATTGCTGAAAAATTAGAAACTCTTTGGGTAAAAATGCAATAACAGGTGCACCTTGGTCATGCAAATAAACTAAGCCAGTCAAATCAAACAGTCGGGACAGAAGCTCAAATGCAGAAGTGAGTTGCGTGTTAAGCTTTTGCTGAAAATAAGACATAAAACGGAAATACTGGCTATACATTTGAAGAGAGAAATTGTACTACATCCAAAAATATCAAACTGATGTTTATCCTACTGTTTGATGAAAAAACGGATGCTTTTGCTCGAAGATTGCTTAGATCAAATAAATGATGTATTTATCAGATTAGAATGAATAAAGCACTTTTGTTAACACTTCTTATCTGATTTTTGACGATGATAAATGGTTAACAGATTTAAGTTTAGATTTGGTGTTCAAAAAAATATAATAAAAATCATGAATAATTACATGTTGTTGTCACAATTTTTTAAAAAAATTATTGTCGATTGTTTTATATGCCGTTTGTCGGTTTGTGGATAAAAAGCAGTTAACAGGAGTTGAACATAAAATAACAAACAGGTAATTTAGTAATTGCTAAGCGAACTACTCAAGGATTGGAAGTTCAAGTTGTCATTTAAGAATAAAACGACCGTGGACAGTTTAGAGTAGTGTAAGTCAAAAAATAAATGCTCTTGGGAGAGTGCTCAATGAAAATGTTTACTAAACTAGCTTTAGTTTCTTCAATGGCGATTAGCGCAAATGCAATGGCTATGCAGTCAATGGATGATGCTGCACTAAGCGCTGCAACAGGTCAAGATGGGATTAATATTGGTCTTGGTATTAGCTCTGTTACGATCGATAAATTATTAATTCATGATACTGATGGTTATGCGAACAACAGCGGCGCAGCAGGTACAATTGGTTCTGGTGGAACAGGTGTTGCTGGTGCAATTGTTGTAAACAACGTTTCAGTTACACCAAATACGGCTGCATTGTTGCCTTCTCATAACTTGGCTGATTTGAAAATTGATACGGATGCTGGTACTACAGCAACTGGCGGTGCGTTCCTTAATGTTGCAGCTAAAGTATCTGGTTTGAATATTAGTCTTGGTAAAATCGAAGTTGCTGCTTCTGGAACTCAAGGTACAACAAATATTCAACGTGGCACTACTGGCGCAGCAAATGAAATCTTATCTGGTTTAACATTAAAAACAGGTACGATGGATGCGAATATCCAATTAGGTGCTGCTCCTCAAGGCGCAATGATCATGTTGAATACGACGATGGCTGGTGGTTTGGAAATTACCAATCTAGGTATTAAAGATAAATCAACAATTGGTCAGCAAACTTCAGGAGCTGTTGCAAGTACATTGGCGGGTGAAATTCGTTTAGACAGCATTAAAGTTGCTGATAATGGCAGTAATGACATGACTGTTAAGGCAAATGTAAGTGTAGTTGGTGAAAGTGTTGCAGGTGCTAATGACGGGTTCTTAAGAATTGTAAGTCAATCTCCAGCAAACGGTACAGATATTTACATTAAAGGTGTTCATTTAGGTAGTGCGACTGCTGGTTCAATCGGTGATGTAGAAATCCAAGGTTTAAAAACTACTTACGGTACTGGTCCTACAGCTGGTTCTGGCGCAGTAATTACGATTTCTGGTCACTAATCAGTTATCAAACAAAAAAAAGCGCATTTTGCGCTTTTTTTGTTTTTAAGTAGAGTTTCTATAAGGTAAATAATGCAGAAGGAAGTAATAATCCTGAGTTGTTTGAGTGTTTTAAATTATGCTGCTGATGTGTTGTAATTTTATGCCTATTATTCATAGGCTTTAAGTAAATTATTCGGTTTTATTTTTAGAAGTAAAAAAGTTAAAATTATAAATAATTGTTATAAAAATGTTTGCTTAAAGGCAAGATTTGTCAAATTGTCGGTGTAATAATAAAAAAAATAACATTCTGTCAAAAAAAACCAAAAAAAAGATGTATTTTTTTATAAAAGAAGGTATCTTCATCTTGCAGGGATGTAGTGTCATAGACACTAAAAATAAGATGAATAAGGCAAGTGCTGCCATTGTTAGAAAAAGAGACTTATGTTAGAGATCGCTTTAGGCTCGGCATTGATGTATTACTTTACAACGCAAGCCTTTGAAATAGAAAAAAAACCAGAAGGATCTGTATATTATACAGAAACCTTGGATTCTCGTTATCCTTCCTTTACTCGCAACCACCGTGAAGCAGTAGTGATTAAACCTGCTACAGAGGATCAGTTTCGGGGGATCGTTCGTCAGGCTTATGATTATAGTTGTGGTTCGGCTGCCTTAACAACGTTATTAAACGGTTATGGGGGGTTACGTTTAACTGAACAGCAAACAATGAGCGGTCTACTCCAGTATGGTGAGTATCAGCGTATTATTGAGCGTCGTAGTTTCTCTTTATTAGATATGAAACGTTTTGTTTCCGCTTTAGGGATTAATAGTGGAGGCTATCGTGGGGAATTTTCAGATCTTATCTCGTTAAAGCAACCAGCGATTGTTCCTATTACTTATGCTGGCTTTAAGCATTTTGTTGTATATAAAGCATATAAAGATGGGCGAGTTTATGTCGCTGATCCTGCGTTAGGTAATATTAGCTTTGATGAAACTCGTTTCAAAGAAATATGGGATAACAATACATTATTTATTGTTGATATTCCTCAACAATACCAAAAGAGCTTATTAGCATTGCAAGATGCGGATATGCGTCATGTTGAGGATGCAACTGTAAATCGGTATGCCCTTGCTGAAATTCAATTTCCAACGCAAAAATTTGAGCATCTTGCGGACAAAGCTTCGACAATGCGTCGAGTATTGGATGCAGATCCTAATTCAGAAACGTATAACCAACCGATAACGACTTATATGCGCTTATATTACAAGCGGAAGTAAATTTAGAAAAATCAGTAAAATTAATGTAATAGGATGCAAAGTAAAATGAATCGTACATGGATGAATATGAGTGTGTTGGCCTTAAGTTTAAGTGCAATCACATCAACACTTTACGCAGCAGAACAAGCATCACCTGTTGAGCCTGTAGCATCTGGAACAGATCAGGCATCAGTAGCTGAAGTACCAGTGAATACAGTAGCTGAAAGTCCAGCAAATCCTGTTGTAGATACCAGTGCGGTCGCTGAGGGGAATCAAGCAGACCAAGCTGCAAGTGCTTTACAAAAAAAAGAAACTGATGCAACACAGGAAACTAATTTACAAGAAGTATTCACGTCCAATGAGCGCCAGTATTCATTAATTAAGAAAGGCATTTTTTCATCTTATTATGATTTGGACTATACCTATTATCGTGATAGCCGCCTTGACTTGGCCTTGAATGATAGTAATAGCTCATTATCTAGATTACGTGTTGAAGAAGATGCTAACCATACCTTAACCAATACGTTTACGGTTCAATACGGTTTATTAGACAATTTGACGTTATCTGCTTCGTTACCTTTTGTGGCGAAAAAAGAGTTATTGAAAGACCAAACAGCTGCAGGTTTAGGTGATATTAATTTTGGTGCGCGTTGGGAACCTTTTCCGTTAAAACAGGGCCGTTTGCCATTGGTCCTATTTGGTAGCTTATCAACTAAAACAGGTGATAGCCCATATGAAGTAGGGGTCGATGAGCTATCAACAGGTAAAGGTTATTATTCAGTTGGTGCTGGAGCAAGTACACGTAAATATATTGACCCTGTCGTATTGTTTGCATCAGTTTCAACTAGTTATGGTCTAAAAGAGTCTGGACTCAATCAATTGCGCGGAAGCCGCGTTTTAGAAAGTTTTGATCCAGGTCTCAGCGGTGGATTCTCTTTTGGTTTTGCCTATTCATTTAACTATGACGTGTCATTGACCATGTCATATCAACAAAGTTTTAATACTGGGGCGAAATTCTATTTCGAGAATGATGAAAGTTATAAATCTGCTGACCAGAGTAGTGCTATGTTGTCATTTGCTTTAGGGGTACGTGTATCACCTGAAACAATTGTGAATGGTACTGTCGGGATCGGTTTAACGGAAGATGCACCAGATGTATCACTAGGCTTATCTTTCCCGCTTGATATCATAGGTTTTGGTAAAAAAGCTCGTTAAGGAGATGTAATAATGGTGAAACACCTTAAATTATGTCCATTAACGATAGCGATTTTTTTTGCTGGGCTATCGAGTGCTACCCATGCACAACTCGGACAAGACCTATCTGTAGATTTGCGTTCTTTATCATTAGGGAATGCAGTTACCGCGGATCCCCCTGGAATTAGTGCAGTTCACTTCAACCCTGCAGCACTTGCTAAACTAGACGGTTTACAAACTGATGTGCAAGGGATTCTAGCGAACTTTGCTATTAAACGAGATTATGCTGCGCCTGCTGGCTACAATGTTTTTGGCTATTCGGATGATCCGATTGTTTGTAATGATGGGCCTGAAGTTGACTCGAATATTTGTACTGACTTTAAAGGAACGGTAAGTGGTGATGTTGAATATGCCAGTATTTATGTGCCTGTTTTAAAGAAAATTGTAGATTTAGGACCGAACTCCCCATTAGTTGCGCCCACTGCTGGTATTTCTTATAAACCACCTGGCTCAAAAGTAACTTACGCAACAGCAATTTATGCACCACTTGTAGCTGGTTTTGGTGCAGAAGATGGTAATCCAAGTAACTATATGGGGCAGCAGGTTGCTCTAGAGCGAATTACCTATTTATCGCCTTCATTTGGTTATCAGGTCAATGATAATTTATATCTCGGTGCTTCAATTGGGATGTCCTATCAAGCCATTGCGATGAAAACGGATTTACGTTTCCCAAATGAGCTGATTGGGGTATTACGTATGGTCGATGAAGTCGTTTGTGGACCATTTAAACAAAATGGAGACATTATTACTGACCTCCTGCTTTTTGGTATTTGTAATGCCAAAGAAGGAATGGATCCTTTTAGTAAGGTCGGATCTCTGGATGTTTCACTAGAACAGTCTTTAAGTCCAAGCTATAACTTGGGTTTATTGTGGGAACCTACGGATGACTTTAGCTTTGGGATGGTGTACCAAAGTGAGGCGAAGATGCGGTTAAAAGGTAAATATTTAATTAATGTTGCGGAAGCGCCACAACAATTAATTGCTGGGTTGAACTCATCTGCAACAGGTCAGATTCTTGCAGCAATTTTAGGATTTCCAAGTTATGCACCCCCAATAGAATCTGGGTTGTTAGCAATGGATTTTAAATATCCACAGCATTTTAAAGCTGGGATTAAATATAAAATCTTCCCTGATTTGCAAATGAACTTTGATTTAGGTTGGACGGATTTCTCTGCTTGGGACAAGTTTAGATTTGAGTTTGATCGCCAAATTTCTTTGTTAAAAGTTGCTAAGCTTTTATCTAACGATGTAACCGATCGATCATTATCTTTACCATTAAAGTTTCAGTCTTCTTGGCGTTGGGGGATTGGCTTTGAGTATTCTGCAACAGATCGCTTGAAATTACGTATGGGCTATGAGCCTCGTACTAGTTCAATTCCTGATGATAAACGGAATACCATGGTGCCGATTAACAATGCACAATTGTTCGGTTTAGGGATCGGTTATCGTTTTGATCAGGACACAGATTTAGATTTATCACTTGGCTTTTTACGTAGCCGTGACGATATTCCTGCAAATACCAGTAGTCTTTCAAACCAAACAGGGGTGAATAACCTGTTATTAAACCCTTATGCAGGTTTGAACGTCAAAACAAATACAAAAGTCACTTTACTCGGGATTAACTACAGAACAAGATGGTAATGCAAAAGAAAAGGACTCAGCAATCGGCACTTGCTATTTCATTATTACTTTTAATGGTATCAAGTGTTTCGACTGTTTATGCGGATGGTTTCTATACGATTATTGGTCCAGATGGTCGTCCAATGGTTGTGCCTATGAAAATTGGAAAAAAAGAAGCAGAGCCTCGTAAGCAGCAACAGGAACCTCATGCTGAAAAAGCATCACAACCAACGATTACTAAGATCAATCCAGTAGAAACAGGAATTGTACCACTTGAACAGAAAAGGGCGGTAGAAACCCCTAAATCATTTGAAACCAAACAAAGCCAACAAAATACAGCTGAAAAGATTTTAATTGAGTCAAAAGTCCCAGAGCCCAAAGTTATTGAACGAGCAGTCGATTCATCTAAAACGACGAAGATAGTCAATAATGAATCTGGAAAAGAATCTTCAGTACCAACTAAAAAATTAAGTGAGACTCAAGTTTCTTCCAACCCTTTGACAATAGAGAAGCCAACAGTTGAAAAAACACCATTAACTAAAAGTGTTTCTAATTCTTCAAATGAAACTACCTCAATAGTTGGATTTAATAAGGTTGATGGTGTGGATTATGTCAATAATGAATATTTAGAAAATCAAGAATTTAATTTGGATGGAAAAAAACGCTTTTATACGATACCTGATGGCACTGGGCGTACTGAAACGATAGAACGGAAAAAAGGAGTAAGTCGGTCAGTTCTAGATAAAATTCTAAATCGATCACAGCAATCAACAGCTCCAATTGCGTTATCTGGCACTTATATTCGTTTATCGAGTGATGATCTAAAATTAGCTTTTGAAAATGATCGTTGTTTTTTAGAGAGTTATAAAAAATCAATCAAAACTCTGACACTTAAAAAAGATATCGGATTATGGCCAAGAAAGCCTCTTAAGGAAAAATTTGAATATGAGCTAGTGAAACTAGACTCTTCTATTCAGTATATGCAAATTGATTCATATTCTTCCAATAATGAAAAACCTGTTTATTACTGGCCTTTAGTTGTATTTTTGGACGAAAAAGGGTGTATTGAAGAGGGTGTAAGTGGATTTAAAAATAGTAAAACTGCTGCGACAGTGTTACAACATTCGGGTATCCAAGGTGTGATAAAAGTACCAGTAGGTGCGCATTACATGATGATGACGCCACTAGCATCGGCGGTCGATGTTTCTGAACAAGAACTTTCTAATCAAGGACAGATAAAAATTTCTGTTTTACAGTAATCATGGATAGGATTAACCAATGATGAACAAAAAAATATTATTGCCATTTGCACTTTCAACGTTGGCTATTTTTTTACATGGTTGCGGTGGTGAAAGTGCCAAAATCAATGAAGACCCCAATAAAGGTGTAACAGGGGTAACTTCAAATACCAGTTGTGATATTACTGCGACGGATTGTTTACAGTTTGTTCTAGATTACCCAGTAGCGGGTTTAAATTTTGATTGTAGCAGTGATAAGGTCAATCACTTTGCTACAAAACTAGACGGTAATATCGTTACAGGTGCGTGTAAGTTAGGTGATACTGTAACTTTTTATCTTCAAGGTGCTGAAAGTCCAAGAAAAATTAGTTTAGGTACAGTTCAATTAGATAACATTACAAAAACGAAAGTAGCAGCAGTACCTGCGCGAATCAGAATTCTTGATTTAGCGACAGGCTTAACGGGACAGACACCTGCTAGCTTAAGTGTCAGTGATGATACGATCAGAGTTGCCATGGCTTTGGCTAAAATTTTTCAGAGCCAGAGTGTTGCAAATGATATGAATGTCATTGGTGATGTACAACCAATTGAGTTCAGCACGGAAAAGAAAAATGCGCTTGCTGCTATCAGTCGTGATATTGGTGTGACCGAACTAAGTAGTGGCGCATATGCTGAAATTTTAAAGCCATGGTTGGATGTAAGCAAAATCAATGATGAGCAGGCTTTTGCCGTTGTCACACAATTACTGAATCTAAGTAATGTGGGGGTATTGTATGCTGAACTCCCTCTTTTTAAAGCCGGTAGCAATGGTACAGTTGTGGCAGTTCCTAACGAGGGCAGTGGTATATTTCCTGATGGCCTCTTTGGATGTAATAGAGAACTTTATAAGGACTGTCTCAATATCGGTGAAGATAAAGGGGCTAGTTTACGGCACTCGATGGGGCGGTTTGAATTATTAACAGATCGTCAGGGTTATACGATTGGTTTTGGTCAACAGTGGCGAGGAAGCCCGATTATTACCAATGGTGTCGTATCTCCGCCTATTGTATTGCTAGGAACAACGAAACCAGAAAAGCTACAAGTCAATGCCCAAAAAGAATGGTTTAACTTGGTTAATCAAGAGATTAACTCGAATCAGCCACTACGTTTTACATTAAACAATAATGCAAGCGAAGATGTGTTAATGACACAGGGTAAGTTGATTAATGGAACCAACATCGCCAGTACTGAGGCTGTCTATCGACAGTTGATGAAATTAAAATCGACGGATCCATTTAACAATGCAAAAGATTTGGGTTTATGGCAGCAGAGCCTTGCTGGTGTAAACTATAAAGGGGTGACGGATGTATTTAAGGTCAACCCAGCTAGTTATTTACCAAAAGATGTCTTTACTACAGAAGAGAATGTTAGATCGGGACAGCGTTATGCATTCCCATTATATGCAACTCTGACTTTTAAATTTCAAGAGACCACCCTTCCATCAGTTGATTTAGGGATCGTGATTGATGAACACGGTGATATTCGCACTGATATTAAAAAGGATGCAACCGCAACAGATATGTCAGGGAGCTGTGCTAAAGCAGAACCACAAGCTGATGGTACATTTATTGATGAGTATGGTGTAACACAATATCGAGTGGGTACGACAGGTGGGGCACTTTATTCGGCGAATGATAAATCAATTACCGTGCGTATGATTTTAGCAAATCCAAAATTTGGTGCTATCGAAGGTGTATTACTCGGTTTGAACTTTACCTCCTTAAATGGTCAAAATAATATTAGTGGTGCGAAAATTAATGTGCATAACTTATTAAATGGCCAAGCCACAGGAATTAACTTAACCAACTTCTCAAATAATACGGTTTCTTGGTTGAATAATTCTGCTTTATATCTGACCGCTTATATCAATGCTTACGATAAAGAAGGAACAGATAAGAGCAAGTTGGTTGAACCAACGGCTCAAGAGCGTGCTTTTGCAAAAGGTTATCAAGGAACTGCAAGTATCCGTATTGCAGACCAAAGAATACCAGCATGTAATGCAATTAAAGTGAAATCTTAGTATATATCAATAAAAAAGACCGCAATGGCGGTCTTTTTTTATTTTAACCCGTATGGTCGAGTCGTGTTCCTAGCGTTTCTAAATGGGTTGGAAAAGTCCCTATTTTACGATCCGCAAAATAATGTCGAAGTGTTTGTTCTACACTCGGAAAAGCCAATTCGGTCCAAGGAATTTCATGTTCTTCAAACAAACGGCATTCGATACTTTCTTCACCCGCACCAAATAAGCCTTGTTTTAAATGCGCTTTGAATAGGACATAGATTTGGCCAATACGTGGAATATTGTACATACAATACAGCTGTTCGATTTCTACTTCGGCCTCGGCTTCCTCACGGGTTTCACGTGCCGCACCTTGCTCCATGGTTTCAAAGAGCTCCATATAACCAGCAGGTAAGGTCCACAGACCATAGCGTGGCTCAATTGCGCGGCGACATAACAGCACCTTGTCATCCCATAGGGCCAATGCACCACAAATCACTTTGGGGTTTTCGTAGTGAATGTTGCCACAATGAGTGCAGACAAGTCGTGTTTTATGATCACCGAGTGGAATTTTTGCTTCAGTTTGATGTCCACACGCAACGCAAAAGCTCATAATTATCATCAACCGTAGAGATAGCTCAGCATAACTGAATTTTGATGACTTGGCATCATGATCTATGATTGCAGTTAAAATTTCGGCTATGATGCTGAATAAGGAAAAAGAGAAAAAGAGATGAGTCATATGGAAGAACCATCGTTAATACAACTTTTACAACAACGGTTGCGTTTTTCCAAACGAATCCAGCAGGCGGATGCTGCGGTTTTGATTGCAATTACCCAAGAAATTCAACCGAAAGTCTTACTGACCCGCCGTTCTATGCAGTTGTCTCAACATGCGGGAGAGGTGTCTTTTCCCGGTGGAAAACGTGATCCAAGCGATACCAGTAATATCGTGGTTGCCTTACGTGAGGCACAGGAAGAAACAGCCCTAAATCCATTTGATGTTAAACTTCTGGGTGATTTACCGATTCAGCGTGCACGCAGTGGTCTCTCGGTTAAACCCATTGTGGGATTAATCCCTGCTCAGGTCGATTTAATCGCTCAACCTACAGAAATTGATCGAATTTTCTTTGCACCATTACAAGAGTTGATGGATGCTCCACCTTTGCCTTATGAAGTCCGTTTGGCTAGGCAATCGCTGTATTTTCCAAGTATGCAGGTGGAAAGTGAAATTGTGTGGGGACTTACGGCTCGCATGTTAATTTCCTTATTTCAGTATGGTTTAGGTTATCAAAAAAATTGGCCGTTCTTGGTGAATCCACCTCATTTTGGGTTATCTAAATTCTAATTTTTTTAAGAGTTATTAATCATGATGTATACCTATCAGGGATTGAGCCCAAAAGCGTTACATGAACCTTGGGATGGCTGGGTTGCTCCAACAGCAACAGTAATTGGTCAAGCAGAATTGGGTCGTCAGGTGAGTATTTGGTTTGGCGCTGTGGTTCGTGCCGATAATTGTGTGATAAGAATTGGCAATTTTTCCAATATTCAGGAAAATGCAGTATTACATACTGATGCAGGCATCGAATTGAATGTGGGGGAATATGTCACGATTGGGCATAAGGTGATGCTGCACGGTTGTACGATTGGTGATAATTCCTTAATTGGCATGAATGCTGTAATCCTTAACAATGCAGTGATTGGCAAGAATTGTATTATTGGAGCCAATGCACTGATTCCTGAAGGGAAAGTGATTCCTGATAATTCAGTCGTGATGGGATCACCGGGTAAAGTAGTGAAAACGCTGGATGAGCAGGGCGCTGCCCGATTGCGTTTAAGTGCCTTGCATTATGCCGAACATTATAAAAATTTCTTAGATTTAGCGCCGTTCCAGTTTTAATCATTTCAGTGTAATCAGCCAAGTTTATGCTTGGCTTTTTTATGGTGATAAAAAGACAATAACTCGCCTATCGCGTTTGAGTGGAGTATGATACTCGACGTTTTTTATCTCTTTTTCTCTAAGGTTTTTGCATGAAGTTGCTTGCATTGGAAACTGCAAATGAGCAGTGTTCTGTTTCATTAATTGATGATACTCAAGAACTCTATTTTCAATTGGATGAGCGAACCAAGGCACAAACTCAAACCATTTTACCTTTAACGGAACAAGCCCTGTTGCAAACGGATACGCAATTGGCTGACTTAACTGCGATCGCATTTAGTCGTGGTCCAGGATCATTCAGTGGTGTACGCATCAATGCGGCGGTAGCACAGGCCTTAGCGTGGTCGCAAGATTTACCTGTTATTCCTGTTTCAAGTTTACAGGCTTTGGCGCAGGCGGCTTATCGTCTCAATGGTTTAGAGCAGGTGACAGCTGTTCTCGATGCGCGTATGCAAGAAGTCTATATTGCCAATTTTAGTCTAGATGAGCAGGGCATGATGCAGGCCATTGATGATGAGAAATTGTTAAGTTATGAGCAGGCCACAGCGTATTGTCAATTTACAGCGATCGGTTCGGGTTCAGAATTAATTAAGCCAACTGACATAGACTCAGAAACGGCTTCCAATCAGCACACGTCAAATGTCAACATTAAGGCAACGGCGCAGGACATTGCAACGATTGCACGCGTGTATGCGGCACAACAAAAATGGGTCGATGCTGAATATGCGCTGCCTGTGTATTTACGTGATGATGCTTGGAAAAAAATTCCCGAACAAGGTAAAGCGAACTAAGGTTAATTATGGATCTTTTATTGCTATTTAAAGCAGCAATTATGGGGTTGGTGGAAGGGATTACCGAATTTCTACCGATTTCAAGTACAGGACATTTGATTTTAACAGGTCAGCTGTTGGATTTCTGGACTGTTGAAAAAAGGGATATGTTTGCGGTGGCTGTACAGATTGGTGCAATTGCGGCCGTGATCTATGAATATTGGGGTAAATTGTGGGGTGCACTGATTGGTGCATTAACAGGGCAAGAGCAAGGCCGCCGTTTAAGCCTGAATCTGATCATTGCCTCAATTCCAATTGTGATTATTGGTTTGACCTTCGGCGATGTGGTTAAAGCTTATTTATTTAATGCGATTACCGTTGCGATCGCCTTGATTGTCGGTGGTTTTATTATTTTATGGGCGGAACGCCGTCCACATCAGATCGTCACTCAAGAAGTGGATGATCTGAGTTTTAAACAAGCGACTTTAATTGGTTTGATTCAGTGTCTGGCTTTGATTCCAGGAACGTCTCGTTCAGGCTCGACCATTATTGGCTCATTATTCTTAGGCGTATCACGTAAAGCTGCGGCAGAGTTTTCCTTCTTTTTAGGGATTCCAGTGCTGATGGGTGCAGGCTTACTAGATATGTACAAGATGCGTCATGAGTTGCATAGCAATGATATGGCTGTGCTAGGCGTAGGAATCATTGTTGCCTTTGTTTCGGCTTTGGTGGTGATTCGCGCTTTGATTCGCTATGTCTCTAAACATGACTTCACCGCATTTGCGTACTATCGCATTATCTTTGGCTTGTTTATTCTTGCAACATGGTGGACAGGTTGGGTGCATTGGTAATGCAAATGCGATGTTGGTATCCAGCGGAATATGAACAACCGTTTCAACAACTGCAAACTCGTTTGGCTGAACTAAATGTGCAGCTCAACGGGCAGGTGGTTGAAAAAATTAATGCACGTTTTTTACGTTTGAATCCTGACATGGCATTGATTTTGGATGAGGATGGGCTCAGTCTCGCTGCCAATGGCATGAAAATGCAGCCTGATTGGCGTGCTGAAATTCCTCGTCTGAAAAGAGCCAGCCTGAAATCAGAAATGATTGCCAGAGCCTGTCAGTTGGGTGAAAAGCCAACCTTAATTGATGCCACCGCAGGTTTAGGGCATGACAGTTTATTGATGGCCCATCTGGGGGCGAATGTTCGTTTAGTTGAGCGCCATCCGATTCTGTTTATGCTATTGGAATATAGCAAAGCCAACGCTGAGCAAGATCCATTTTTGCAAAGCTCTATGCAGCGAATTGAGCTAATTTATGCAGATTCCAATACCTATTTACAGCAATTAGGTCAGCAAGGCGAGCAGGTGGATGTGGTGTATTTAGATCCAATGTTCCCACAGCGTGATCAGAATCAACAAGCAGTCAAAAAACAGGCACAAGTCAAAAAACAAATGCAATTGTTGCATATGTTGTTGCCTGAAGATGGCGAGATGGATTTAGGTGATCAGCTACTGCATTTGGCTCAACAGATTGCCAAACGTGTTATTGTGAAGCGTCCACGTCACGCAGTTTATCTGGCAGATCAAGCCCCTGATCATCAATGGCTCGGTGATGCCTGCCGTTTTGATGCCTATTTTCCAAAAGGTCAAATTTGAATCAGAATTGAATGATTGTTTGGCTTGCGTCAATGCTCGGTAAAGATTTGTGATATAGTGCAAAAGCATGATTGCTAAAAAATTCTTGTCGAGCTTACACTACAGTCGCGCATCGCGTTTTTTAGGAAAAGTACTGTCCATTCAATGATTAGAATGGCATATTTTCAGTTTAGGCTTGAAAAGAGAAACTCCCGAAGAATTTTATGATAGACCTTAAACCCTCTATTAATATTTGGCATGATTTTAAAAGTAACCAAATTGCTGGAATGTGGTTGTTCCTCGGGTCTCGTCGTTCCTTACAGATCGTTCATCCCTCGATTACCCAACTGATTATTTGGGGAATTCTCGGAGGATGTACCAACTCTTTATATAGCTGGTTAGTCGCAGGCCAAGTGGGAGAGTTTAACTCCCAAGGTCTAATTGGTTATGCACTTTGGCCTTTCATTGCTCTCATTGTTGGTATATTCCTTTCGCAACGCATGAACCAGCCACGTCTGATGCTGGTACCTGCCTTGTTATGGTTGGTGCTGGATACCAATATTCTACTGTTGCAATGCATCATTCAGTATTTGGGCTCGAACGGCTATCTCAATTTTATTCCTGACAGTATTTATAACGGCTTCCTGCCCCCCTTATTTGTTGGACTGTTTGTTTGGCAAAGTTTGGCTGTGATCTGGGTTTTTTCACGTGCCTTGAATTGGCCGTGGTGGGAACGTGCCTTGGTTTTTGTCGCAACCATTGCCACTATGGTGGTTTGGCAGCTTTCAGTGAAAGATCAGCCGATTTGGAAAGTGGAAGAAACCCCACCAAGCTTCGCTGAAGATGCTTTTTATGCACAAAGTCATTTGTTAGATAAAGCGCTGGATCAAATTCAATATGGTGATATCGCCAAAAGCCATTGGTATTTTATGGGGGTGGCCGGTGATAGCTATGTGGATGTGTTTAAATCTGAAATTGAGCGAATAAGAGAACAGTTCGATACGCGTTTTGGAACCTTTGGGCGCTCGATTATGCTGATTAATAATCCTGCGACACGTTTAGAGGTCCCGATTGCCTCTAAAACCAGTATGGAATTGGCTTTACGCCGTATTGGTCAGCAGATGAATCGGGATAGTGATGTCTTGTTTCTGTATATGACCTCGCATGGTGAGCGTAATCATTTTGAAATTGAAAATGCACCCTTAAATTTAGACCAAGTTGATCCTAAATGGTTAAGAGAAACATTGGATAAATCGGGGATTCGCTGGCGTGTGATCGTGATTTCAGCCTGTTATTCAGGTAGTTTTATTCCTGCATTACAGTCACCCGATACTTTAATTATTACGGCGTCTGCCGCAGATAAAACCTCGTTTGGCTGTAATAATGAAGCGGATTATACTTATTTTGGTCGAGCGTTCTTTGATTTGGCGATGCGCGAACAATATTCAATGAAAACTGCATTTGAGCAAGCCAAACAAACCGTGACTAAATGGGAAATTGCACAGGGCGTAGAACCTTCTGAACCCCAGTGGGCGATTGGACGCAATATGGAACTGATGCTGCCACAGCTTGAGCCCTATTTATTTCCAACTCAGAATATCGCTTCGACAGATATAACCAAAACACAGGATGATGAACATGCAGCTACTGCAAAAAAACCGCTGTTTTGAGGGTGAGCAACGTATTTATCAGCTGGAATCTCAACATTTAAAGGGAAGCAGTAAGGTGGGTGTATATATGCCTCCTGCTGCTTTAGCGGGGAAGCCTTGTTCAGCTTTGTTTTATCTTGCAGGGCTGACCTGTACTGAAGAAACCTTTGCCATCAAAGCACATGCGCAACGAATGGCTGCTCGATTAAGTCTGATTTTGATTACGCCTGATACTTCTCCACGTGGAGATGATGTGGCTCAAGGTGATCACTGGGATATTGGTCAGGGTGCTGGCTTTTATCTCAATGCAACGCAACAGCCTTGGGCTGCGCATTATCAGATGGAGTCCTATCTAGTAGATGAACTGTATGCACATGTCTTGCAAGAATTGCCTGTGATCGAAAACCAAATCGGTATTTTCGGGCATTCAATGGGTGGACATGGCGCTCTAACCTTGGCCTTTAAATACCCAGAGCAATTTAAATCGGTTTCGGCGTTTGCGCCAATTTGTGCACCAAGTATTTGTCCTTGGGGTGAAAAGGCATTCACCCAATATTTGGGTCCTGATCAACAACAATGGCTCGCACATGATGCGACGGCTTTGGTTCAGCAAAAGGGCAGTGTATTTGATGAAATTTTAATTGATCAAGGTTTGGATGATCAGTTCTATGCGCAATTGAACCCTGAAAAGTTTAAGCAAGCTTGTCTGGATGCAGGGCAACACCTGACTTTACGTCAACACCAAGGCTATGATCACGGCTATTACTTCATTCAAAGTTTTATCGATGATCATTTACAGTTCCATGCGATTCAATTAGAAAAAAATTAACAACCGAAAGGTTCTGCTTAGGGGCTGTTGTTTGAGCCTATAACATAAGGCATAGCTGAAAATGCCAGCAGCCCCTAATTTGTTAGAGCATTATAATTTTACTAATTCGACTCTTCTGTTTTTTGCTTTACCTTCTTCACTCTCGTTACTTGAAACCGGTTTGGTATCGCCAAAGCCTTGCGCCTTTAAACGAGATGGATCAATCCCTGCATCGGTCAATGCTTTGACAACAGTTTGTGCTCTTGCTTGAGAGAGTTTTAAATTATGTGCGGACTCGCCTGAGTTATCGGTATAGCCATTAATTTCAAGTTTTAGCGCATCATCACTTTTTAATAAGTTCAGTATTTGGGTGATTTGTTCATCTGAGTTTGCTAATAGTGTTGCTTTATCTGTTTCAAAGTTAATCTGTATATCAACTTTATTATTTTGATCTAAAGCTGCTTTTAACTGATTTGCCGATAGGGCTTGTGCGGTGATTTCTATAGGTCGGGTTTCTAAGACCAATAAACCCGCTGATAGTCCACTTTGAGTGATTTGAAACCAGATATCTCGATGATTTTGATGAATCACATAGCTTTGCGTTGGATTGTTATAAATATCACCTAATCCATCCACATAAGCTACACCATATTTTTCTGAAAGTTGGGTGCTGAGTTCTGTCGGAATTTTACTGTCTGTAATTTTTTTGCCGCCTAGGCTGCTAATAACCGCATCCAAATTACGCTGTAGCTCCAAGAAGGAGGCTTGTTTGTTATTTTCTTCCGCATCGATCCGTCCATTGAAAAGCTGACCCTCAACTTTCTCAAGTTTGTCTCCGACCCAAAACTCCATTTGAGCGAATTTTTCAGTGGATTGATGAGCAAAATGATAGCCTTTAGGGAGTTGAATAAATGGAAAATCTCCAAGTTCAACATTCGAAATCGGAATTTGATCGATATTGAAGCTATCGGTTTTTGTTTGTGCTTCAGCTGATTGATGTTCTGGAGTCGGGGCACTTGTCTCGGCTGACTCTTGTTTTTCTGGTTTTTTACTACAACCGATGGTCGTTAGGCTGATGATTGCCGTCATTAACATGACGGATGAAAATTTCTTATTCATATGCTTTCCCTATTTAAGGCATACATGATATCCAAAACAAAATACTATTTTTAATTTTAAGCGGACAGATTGAGTTGAAATACGGATCTGCCCGCTGATTTAACACTTTTTATTTTTTAACTATGCTGCCATTCAGCAACGAATTCCTGTTGCGCCATCCGGTTTAAATGATCCAGTACCACCTGTTCTAGACGCGCTACATCTTCTTGTTGATTTTCAATCAGTACAGCCAAATGTTGTTCCTGTGGTGTAAGTGTCACCGTAGCAGTCGGCATAAAAATTTTTGAATGGGTTTCGGTTTCTAAGACTTCAAACTTATGTTTCCAATGGTTCAGTAAGCGCTTACTGATTCGTTTTCCTTCAGTGGTTGTGATTTGAGTCGTACTGTTCATGTTTTAGACATCCTCTTATTTCACTCCATACCATAGCAAAGCTGAGAAAAGATAAAAATAGTTCAGATGCAACGCGTTGTTGCAAGTTTGCAATGTCCTAATAATGACTTTGTAACAGACTTAAGTTCGCTAAATTTGCTATAATTCTTGCATTATTTTCTTAGAGTTTGCCAGGTCGTCCATGTCCAAGCCTTATTTAATTGCGCCTTCGATTTTATCTGCTGATTTTGCACGTTTAGGTGAAGACGTAGAGAAAGTTCTAGCTGCGGGCGCAGACGTTGTACATTTTGATGTGATGGACAACCACTATGTACCTAACCTGACTTTTGGTGCAGGGGTATGTAAGGCACTGAAAAACTATGGCATCAAAGCGCCGATTGATGTGCATCTCATGGTTTCACCTGTTGATCGTATGATCGGTGATTTCTTAGAAGCCGGTGCAGATATTATTACCTTCCACCCAGAAGCAACGGATCATATTGATCGCTCATTACAGTTGATTAAGGCCGGTGGCGCCAAAGCAGGCTTGGTGTTCAACCCAGCAACGCCATTGCACTATCTTGATTATGTATTGGATAAAGTTGACCAAATTTTGTTGATGAGTGTAAACCCAGGCTTTGGTGGGCAGAAATTTATTCCAATGACTTTGGAAAAGCTTCGTCAAGCACGCAAAATTATTGATGCCAGTGGTCGTGATATTCGTTTAGAAGTAGATGGCGGCGTAGGACCGGCCAATATTCGTGAAATCGCAGAAGCTGGTGCAGATATGTTTGTTGCAGGCTCAGCAATTTTTGGTCAGCCAGACTATAAAACCGTGATTGATCAAATGCGTGCAGAGTTGGCACAAGTTGGTGCAAAAGAAGTTTAGTATTTTCATTCTATTATTCACATAGTCTTGTGGATAACTTTGTTTATAACTCGGTGGATAACCGTGTTGATAACCAGGTGGATAAAATGTTGTTAAAATAAACAAAATGATTTCAGTTGTTTATATTGGCAACAAAATGATGAAAAAAGGACAGTTTTCTGTCCTTTTTTTGTGCATTAACTTATTCATTTTGCTTTATTTTTGCTCATACTTATTGATGTGCTGTTTAGCTTGATAAAGCAGCAGTTTGGAGCGAGGTTTGGGTGGGATGATCGAAATTCAAACACAAAGATGATTGTGCATAACTGCAAAAGAAATTATCCTAGGCAGATTAAGTTATTTTTTTGATGATTGGAATAAGGAACATAAGTGCAACTTCTTAAGCGATACAAACGCCTGTGGTTTGTATTCCTGATGATATTTTTCATCGGGGGAAGTGGCGTGGCTGTTGCTGCTGTACAAGCGATTCAATCCGATCAAAATACTTCAACGGTTATGCCAAGCATGGCGTGTCACGATCAGCAAATGATGGATCAACATCATCAGATGCCAAATTCGAAAAGTGACTCACTGAGTTCAGCACAGTGCCATGATGGGAACATGCATAGCGATCAACATTGTCTGGACTGCAATAGTACCTCACATTGTCAAAGCATAAATCTGGGATTAGATCAAAACAGCCCAAGTTTAGCATCTTCACCATTTTTAGAGCTCAGCACACGTACCAATACGGACTATCAAGCTCGACATCTTGCTGGTTATTGGCAAGAGATTTTACGCCCTCCTAAAGCCTGATCTGTCTTTACTCGGCTCTTTCTATTCATGAACAGAGCAATTTGAAAAGCTAACAGATTAGGAAATTATCATGTCTTCAAAACTATATGCTGGTGTTGTCGCTAGCTTAAGCCTATTGTTTGCGCCTTATACTTTGGCTGCAATTAAAGAATATCATCTGAACATTAATGAAGGGATGGTGAATGTCACTGGCAAGCCCGTCAAACGCATTACCGTAAACGGTAAATTTATCGCCCCGCTCTTAGAGTTTGAAGAGGGTGATGAAGCGGTCATTCATGTGCATAACCAACTCAAAAATCAAGATACCTCTTTGCATTGGCATGGATTGCTGTTACCTGGATTGATGGATGGTGTACCAGGTTTTAATGGTTTCCAAGGGATTAAGCCGAATGGCAGTTTTGAATACCGCTTCAAAGTACGTCAAAACGGCACCTATTGGTATCACGCACATAGCAAAGGGCAGGAACAAGATGGTTTGTATGGCGCGTTGGTGATTTATCCAAAAGGCAAGCAACCTGTTGCTGCCCATGAAAAAGCTGAACGTGATTATGTGGTGATGTTGTCGGATTTCCATGAAACGGAAAGTGACAAGATCATGGCGAATTTGAAAAAATCTGCTGAATACTACCAAAATCATCGTGAAACACTGGGTGATGTCTGGAAACAAGTTAAAACGCAGGGTTTAAAAGCCACCTGGCAAGACCGTTCCGCATGGAATCAGATGCGTATGGCCAAAACCGACATGGGCGATGTAGATGGCTACACCTTCTTGGTCAATGGTCAGACACCACAACAAAACTGGACTGGTGCTTTTAACGCGGGTGAAAAAGTACGTTTACGTTTTATCAATGCTTCAGCAATGTCTTTCTTTGATGTACGTATTCCCAACTTAAAAATGACGGTGGTCAGTGCCGATGGCCAGCCCGTGAAACCTGTTCCTGTGGATGAATTCCGTATTGGAACAGCCGAAACTTATGATGTATTGGTTGAGCCTAAACAAGCCCATTATCAGATTGAAGCAGAGTCGATTGACCGTACTGGCTTTGCTATTGGCTCACTGCACAATAGCATGACGCCCAATACCCAAAAGGTTCAGATTCCTAAAGCGCGTCCACGTGCCTTATTAACCATGGAAGATATGGGGATGGATCATGGTGCACATGGTCAAATGGATATGGGCAAGATGGATCATAGCCAGCATCAGATGCCGCAAGATAAGGCGAAGACTGCAACAACTTCACAGCCCGCTATGGATCACAGTGCACATGGCCAAATGAATATGGCGGATATGGATCATAGCCAGCACCAGATGCCGCAAGATATGGCGAAGACTGCAACGACTTCGCAGCCTGCTATGGATCACAGTGCACATGCTCAAATGAATATGGCGGATATGGATCATAGTCAGCACCAGATGCCGCAAGACATGGCGAAGACTGCAACAACTTCGCAGTCCACTATGGATCACAGTGCACATGCTCAAATGGATATGAGCAATATGGACCATAGCCAGCATCAATCAACTGCCACTACGGACACTTCAAACACGGATACCGTGCAGGGTTGGGCCAATGCAGCAACGCCAGCAGGTCATAAAGCGTTAAGTTATGCAGATTTGCAATCTTTAAAGCCACAACCTGAAAGCTATAGCCGTCCAGCAGAACGTGAAGTGGTAATTCGTTTGGGTGGAACCATGGAGCGTTATATCTGGACCATTGATGGCAAGAAATTTAGCGATCCTGACTTCAAGCCTTTAACCGTGCGTTATGGTGAGCGTATCCGACTCAAATTTGTCAATGACAGTATGATGGCGCATCCGATGCATTTACATGGCATGTTTATGCAGCTGGAAAATGGTCAGGCACCTCAAGATATGCCAAATAAACATACTCTGGTCGTACCACCGGGTAAGACCGTTACGGCTTTATTGACTGCGGATGAAATCGGTGAATGGGCGATCCATTGTCATCTGTTGTATCACATGAGTGCGGGCATGATGAGTAAGTTAATTGTCGCCAATGTGGATGACAGCAAAGCAGCACAAACAACACCAGTTCAATCATCTCAAGGAGCGAGCCATGCACATCACTAAGCAATCTTCTAAGATGAAACGTTATACACAATTATTGGCGATTGGTGGCATTGTCTCTTCTTTCAGTGCATTGACCTATGCACATGAAGGACATGATCACTCGATGCAAATGGATATGTCGGCACAGCAGAACATGACAATGAATGCATCCATGCCGATGGACCATTCACAGCATCAAAGCCCAAGTATTTCCTCTCAGATACAGAATCAAGATGGGCATGCTGACCATTATAAGGAACATGGCGGACAGATTTATCAGTCGACGCAGTTAGATACGCAATGGCTACTTGATGAAGATGGGCAGGGCACGCTCAAATCCAAGTTAAAAACTTGGGTGGGAACTGATGAAAATAAATTATTCATCATTGCGGACTATGCCAAGGCCGAGTCAGAAAAATCGGAGCAAAGTCTGGCTGCGCTATACAGTCGGAATATTGCAGATTTCTGGGATGTACAGGCTGGGGTAAATTATCGCTATAACCCTGAGCGTGAGGTGGATAAGGAACAATTTGAGGGTGTTGTCGGTTTTCACGGCATGGCGCAGTATTTCTTCGAAACCGATGCACATCTGTATGTCGGACAAGACCAACAATGGCGCTTTGTGTTGGAAACAGAACGAGATTTGTTGCTGACTCAAAAGTTGATCCTGCAACCATATCTGGAAATGGAATGGGTACTGCGAGATGAATCCAAGTATGCTGCTAAAACAGGTCTTGCCGATGCTGAAGTGGGGGTTAAAACCCGCTATGAAATCGTCAAGAATCGAGTGATGCCTTTTATCGATGTTGGCTATGGTTATAGCAAAGGGCGTAAGGAAACCAACTGGCAAACTGCCAGTGACTCCAAAACCGGTTGGGTCTATGGTGCTGGTCTGTCGCTAAAGTTCTGATATTTTGTTTAAAATGTCATTTTTTCGAGATACTGTTGGTTTATACTGACAGTATCTTTTTTGAGTCATTCATGGTGCATAAATGGCTTTAGAACAACAAGACAATCCAATAATAGATAAACTAAACGCGTCGACTAACTTGAGAGAAAAATCTCAACGTGTGTCGGCTTCTCAGCTTGAGTTGATTCCTGCCGATGGCAGTATGCATGTGAGTTTTTATTATATTCCCCATATGTGCAGCCCAGTAGAAGCACAGCGCGTAAGAAAAGCATTACTGCCTTTTTCAGATCAACTCATTGAACACTGTATTGATTTAGAAGCACGCCATTTAGCCCTCTATCATCAGGACCCGATTGCTGAGGTGACTGCCGCATTACAGCGCTTGAATCTTGGTGCAGAATTACAGCAAACCATGCCGCATTATGAACCGATGGAACTGGCGACCTCTAAACCACAAGTCGCTCAGAATAAAGATCAGCAGCAAGATGAAAATGTCTTAAGCCTGATTCAACAGTTCTTTTCAACTGCTTTAACACGATTTAAGCAATGGATAAAAGCTTTAGGCAATAAACAGGATCAATAACATGCCGAGATGGATGTATGGCTTGCTAGTGATTGCACTCGGCTGGATGCTGTGGACAAAATGGATTAAGCCTACACCTGATATCAGTCAGATTACGACTCAGCAAGGTGTACAAGTTGTGGCATTAGAAAATTATGAGGGTTCCTTCCGTGTGCTTTCCAGAGAAGACTATAACTTGGGGCGTGAAGCTGAGTTTTCTCCTATGGATATTGCCGTAGGTTGGGGTGAAATGGCCAACCCTCAGGTGTATAAACAGATTGATATTTCCCAAAGTAACCGTTGGTATCGTTGGTCTATCGATCATGAGCCACCCATTCCACTGCGTCAGATTGCAACACACAGTGCCAATATGCATCTCGTCCCCGCCAATGCCGCAATTGCAACACAAATGAAAAAAATTAAACAAGATGATTTGGTGTATTTAAAAGGCTCGCTGATTGAGATTCAGGCCAAAGATGGTTGGCGTTGGAAAAGCTCTTTATCTCGAGAAGATACGGGTAATGGCGCGTGTGAGTTGATGCGGGTCGATCAAATTGTCTGGCAGTAGTCGAATTAAATAAAGAGCTTCATTTTTTCAAAAGCTTAGTCAATATAGATACAGAACAAATCACATATTTAAAAATTCCACAGTACACTACTGCACCTAGGAGGACGACCTCCCTCGAAAAAATCACGTTGGGACGACCCGACACTCGATAAAGTTGAGCGTAATAAAATGGCATGGGCAATTTTAATTTTGGCAGGTATTTTTGAAGTTATTTGGGCATATTCTATGAAGATGTCTGAAGGATTTACCAAGTTAACGCCAAGTATCGTGACCATTGTTTTCATGATTTTAAGTGTGGTATTACTTTCGATGTCGATGCGGACTTTACCACTTGGGACGGCCTATACCATCTGGACGGGAATTGGTGCGATTGGATCATTTGTTGTCGGCATTTTGATCTTGAATGAACCGATGACGGCTATGCGCATGATCGCAGCGGTATTAATCGTTTCAGGTCTTGTGTTGATGAAGTTATCATCAAATTAATGATTGAGGAGAGCGTGATGCAACTGGTGTATATGTACATGGATTCTCCTGTGGGTGCATTAAAACTGGTTGCTCATGATCAGGCACTTGTCGCCGTGATGTGGGACAATGAAGACCATAAACGGGTGCGGCTTTCTGAGCTGATTGAAGATCGCCAGCATCCAATGCTGCATCGTGTCAAACAACAATTAGAACAATATTTTGTAGGGCAACGTCAGCAGTTTGATTTACCACTTGATTTCCAAGGTACTGCATTTCAGCAACAAGTCTGGCAGGCTTTATTGAGCATTCCTTATGGGGAAACACGCAGTTATAAAGACATTGCTATTCAGTTAGGGAATGAAAAAGCGGTTCGTGCGGTTGGGGCAGCCAATGGTAAGAATCCGATTTCGATTATTGCGCCGTGTCATCGGGTGATTGGTTCGAGTGGGGCTTTGGTGGGTTTTGCGGGTGGTTTGGATAAGAAGCAGATTTTACTGAGTTTAGAGCAAAGCCAAATTCCATAATCTGTAGTGTTAATACTCGATTTTCATTTCTTTTTGGAATAAGCTACTTAACAGATATGAATCGACATATTTTATGACTTGAACCGTAACTCAGTTATTAGCGAGGCGGTGTCTTGCTTAGTGTAATTCAATATTAGGAATAACCTTCGGTTCGAGTTACTTTGGTTTCGCCCAAAGTAACCAAAGGCATTGTCATCTACAAAACCTGTTCACTTGTTGCATTTGTTTTATCTATCGCAGAAACGGGATATTACAAATACCACGCAGGTTGTAGATGACCTTTCCGAGTCTCATATATAGGGTATGTATTCATTTTCTTTTTCATAACAAATTGAATGGAAGTTTAAAAATGGCTGTTGGTGACGTAACAATGCCACTTATGCATGTGGTGCAGGGTGTAAAAATTGGCTCAACTGAGGCGTATGTACGTTATCCAAATCGACGAGATTTAGTCATTTTTGAATTTGCCGAAGGCTCAAATGTTGCAGGGGTATTTACCCAAAGCGCTTTTGCGGCTGCGCCTGTTCAATTGAGTAAAAAGCATTTAACAGAAAATACCCCACGTTACCTGATTATCAACACGGGTAATGCCAATGCTGCAACAGGAACAGTTGGTTATAAAAATGCAGAAGCGACTTGTGCCAAGTTAGCTGAGTTAACCGGTGTTCAAGCCAATCAGATTTTACCCTTTTCAACTGGTGTGATTGGTGAGCAACTCCCGATTGAACGTTTAGTACAAGGCATTCAACCTGCATTAAATGATTTAAATGCAGATCGTTGGGCGGACGCGGCATCAGGCATCATGACCACCGATACCACACCAAAAGGTGCATCTGAACAGTTTGAGCTGGATGGTGTGACCTATACCATGACGGGAGTTAGCAAAGGCGCTGGCATGATTCGTCCGAATATGGCAACCATGCTCAGCTTCGTTGCAACCGATGCCCCGATTAGTGCTGAATTGGTACAGCGTTTATTGCAAACCACGGTTGAGCATTCCTTTAACCGCATTACCATTGATGGTGATACCTCGACCAATGACTCTTGTATCTTTGTCGCAACGGGTCTAGCTGGCGGTGCTGAAATTCAGAGCCAAGACGATGCACGTTATCAACAAGTGCTCGATGTGCTTGCACGTATTATGAATCGTTTGGCGCAATTGATTGTGCGTGATGGTGAAGGCGCGACCAAGTTCATTACTGTTCAGGTGGAAGGCGGAGCCAATACCCAAGAATGTTGTGATGTGGCCTATAGTGTTGCTGAGTCACCGTTAATTAAAACGGCTTTATTCGCTTCAGATCCAAACTGGGGGCGTATTGTAATGGCGATTGGTAAGGCGGGCGTGCCAAACCTAGATAGCAGCAAAGTTCAAGTTTGGCTTGGTGATGTACAAATCTGCTTAGATGGTGGTGCAAACCCAGACTATACCGAAGAAGCAGGCGCAGCCGTCATGGCGGAGAAGGAAATTAGCATTCGTATCGATCTTGGTCGTGGTACAGCAAAAGATACGGTTTATACCTGTGACTTTTCTTACGACTATGTCAAAATTAATGCCGATTATCGCTCATAAATTTGCGTTATAATAAAGCCTCCACAGTGGGGCTTTTTTTATAAGCTAGTTTGTGGATGAGGTGATTTTTCCCAAATGATCACGCCATTACCCACGTTAAAAGTTTGCAGTGATGCAAGCACGCAGGATAGAGAAGACGTTTTATGAATGATGCGAATTTAATTGCGAACGAAGCCAAAAATATTGTGCAGGCGCATTTAGATCGTTTGGGCGAGCCAAAGGACAATAGCCTTAGCCCAGAAGTGAAACAAGAAAAGTTTGCCCAAATTGCAGCAGAGTTGAAAAAACGCAATGCAGTGCTTGTGGCTCACTATTACTGTGATCCGGAAGTGCAAGAGCTTGCCGAGCTCACGGGTGGCTGTGTTTCTGATTCATTGGAAATGGCGCGTTTTGGTCGTGATCATCCTGCAACAACGCTTGTGGTGGCAGGCGTGAAGTTTATGGGCGAAACCTCAAAAATCTTATCCCCTGAAAAAACCGTGTTGATGCCAACCCTAGAAGCAACCTGTTCACTCGATTTGGGCTGTCCTGTGGATGAATTCACTGCATTCTGTGATCAGCACCCTGATCATACCGTGGTGGTCTATGCCAACACCTCGGCGGCTGTGAAAGCACGTGCCGATTGGGTGGTGACTTCAAGTTGTGCGGTAGAGATCATTGAGCACTTAGATAGCTTGGGTGAAAAAATTATTTGGGCGCCAGATCAGCATTTAGGTCGCTATATTCAAAAGAAAACAGGCGCTGAAATGTTGTTGTGGGATGGTGCATGTATCGTGCATGAAGAGTTCCGCGCCCGTGGTATTGCGCAAATGAAGGCACTCTATCCTGATGCTGCGGTCTTGGTTCATCCTGAGTCACCTGAATCGGTGGTAGATATTGCTGATGCGGTGGGAAGTACCTCGCAATTGATTAAAGCAGCACAGACCTTGCCGCATAAACAAATGATCGTGGCAACAGATCGCGGCATTTTCTATAAAATGCAGCAAGCCGCACCAGATAAAGAATTATTTGAAGCGCCAACTGCAGGTGAGGGTGCAACGTGTCGTTCATGTGCACATTGCCCGTGGATGGCAATGAATGAACTGGATGGTATTTTGCATGTATTGCAGCATGCTGATCAAGAAATACACGTCGATCCAGCCTTAGCTGAACGTGCGAAATTACCCTTAGATCGAATGTTGAACTTTAGTGCTTCTTTGAAACGCTAAAATGTCTGAAAATGCTTGTTAAATATACATTTGATAAGGATTTATTAGTTTTTTGGAAAATAGGTGTTGACGTTCTAGGGCGTCGCGCCTAGAATGCACACCGTACCGCACGATGTGCGATATACTAAAAGCTGAAAAGAAATCGGAGCATAGCACAGCCTGGTAGTGCACCTGGTTTGGGACCAGGGGGTCGTAGGTTCGAATCCTACTGCTCCGACCATTTAAAATGTGTTGAAAAACATAGTTTTAAATATCGGCGAAGTATCGTGATAGTATTATCATCGTTATGCGCCTGTAGCTCAGTTGGATAGAGCATCCGCCTTCTAAGCGGATGGTCACAGGTTCGAATCCTGTCAGGCGCGCCATTTGGCAGCTTGGTATATAGAATCAAAGTTTTGATGGTGGATGTAGCTCAGTTGGTAGAGCCCTGGATTGTGATTCCAGTTGTCGCGGGTTCGAATCCCGTCATTCACCCCACTTCGGAGCATGGCGCAGTCTGGTAGCGCACCTGGTTTGGGACCAGGGGGTCGTAGGTTCGAATCCTACTGTTCCGACCATTTCATTGAATATCAATGATTTATTTAAATATTCCCTCCTTACTGTAATAAATACCATATGGTATTTTCGAATCTTTTATTTAATCAGCAGAGCCAATAAAAGCATTCCCATATTCCCATATTCCCATTCCATTCCCAAAAAATTGATTGATAAAGACTCAAATATCAGCAAAAAGGGGAAAATTGATAATCCTATTAGAATTTTGATGTTAGTCAATTTTAGAAGTAATAAAGTAATATCTATTAAATAACTTATAAATTTCAACAAACTAAGATATACATTCAATGTAATTTATAAGAAATATATAAGTAATTACTTACTGTTAAAAAAGGTCATTTCACAGTTTTCATATATATATTAAAATCAGTAACTTAAGAAAAATTACCTTTCATATTACAAAAAATTACTTAAGTCTGTAATGAATAATATTTTTTAAAAACAAATGTTTATGTGCGGTTCTTACTTTATTACTTCAATCAAAAGTCGAAATGCAGAATATGACGGATATCTGTGCTTTTTTTAAATTTAGGATCTGAATTTTGTGCTGATCATTTTTTGATGTAAGCAATGTTTTTGCATTAGAATATTTAAATTATTTCTACACATGCATTCGTTATGAATTTCCAGTCTATTCAAAAAGCGTTTGACGAATATGTTTTACGATTTGATGTATTCCCTGATCTGATTTTTATGGGGAGAGGTTTTCAAAGAGATTTCTTAAATGAAAATCCAAATAGGAACTGGAAAGTATTATTAGCATCAAAAAATGAGATCGAAGAAGTCACAGGGTGTAAAGTAATCCTAGTACCACATCATGATTATAATAATCGCTTTGGTTTTTATGAGTTTGATGATTTAGAGCAATATAAAAATCATGTAATTGATGAAGCTTATAGAAAGTCTACAGATTCATTTCACATTTATAAAAATATGCCTTCTAGCTCAGATATTAAGCCTTGGGAATCATTACCAACAAGAGATGCAATTGGAGACCCTTATTTAAAAATTCCATTTTCAGTTCAAGAAACCTTCCAAAACGCAAATATTTCTAAGAAAGAAATTGAGAAAAGAAAGCATGATTACAGCATTCGAAAAGGGATCTACGAACCTGAATCGCGGTTTTAGTAATTTGCAGTGAAATGCAGTATATAAAAATTAGCCTAAGCAGTAGAACATCCTAATATCAACAAGCCTACAATGTATTCCAACCTGTGTCCCACCTTGCAGTAAATCAGCCCTATTTGTAAACCGCAGGTGGGGTGGGCAACTGCGCGGGGCCGTCCTAGGCCAAGGGATGGTATAGATGATAACTATTATCATTAAAATATTTCTGCATAAAAAACAATGATTTACTTGATTAAACTGTGGGAGGAAGCGAAAATACTTCTTATAAAGTTGGTTAAGTTATTGTTTTTATAGGAAATTGTAATGAATGAAGAGTTAATGAAAGCACAGCTAAAACTTGTTGAGTTGAATGAGTGGTTAATGCTTATTAAATCAGCCGAGTTAGATCATTCTTATTTAACAGGTGATATAGAAAAGGTTAATCATGAATTAGAAATAATACTTGAACGATTTAGACCATAAAAAAAAGCCCTCAAATATGAGGGCTTTTTTTTAATTACTTTTTGTTGGCTCATAATCTTTAAATCTAATGATTTCATCGCCAGCCAACTCATTGAATCTGAGCATTCGTGTTTTTAAGGGTTCAATCTCATTATGATAAAAAGCATCTGTTGCAGATTTAATGTCACCAAAGCCACCAGCATTACTCGGTACAATACCCATTAACTGTGGTGGGATTCTAAGTGAAGCTAAAACATCCTCTCGCGTAATCGATTTAATATTGGTGAAGTCATCTTTAGCAGCTATTTCAGAAGTCGGAATTACTTGGATGCCATCCTTTTTTCCATTAGGGCTGTAATAAAAAAGATTACGGAAGTTGCCTGGTCCTTTACTTTCTTTTAGTGCTTGTCTTAGTGCTGTAATGTCATTCGGATCTGAAGCTGGATCGTTCACATATAAAATGAAACCAGCATGTGAACCATTGTTGTAATATTTGCGTCGAAACAGAGTTGCAGACTCATTTAACCAAGCACTCTGCAAAGCAGATATATATTCTGGTGTACCATAGATTTCTTGATCGATGTCTGTTTCACGGACTTGTAAAATTCGATCTTCAGGGAATTCATATTCTTCATACCCCTTTTTGCCATGATTTAAATAGAAGTACTGGCCATGTTCTCCGCCAGCCCGTGTGTATTTTGCCAAAGCTGGTTTATATTCAATCGTATTTTTGAGTCGTGATTTTACGTCTTCCATATATGCATTTCCGCACCATACATAGTCCAATGCCAATTGCTCAAAAGACATTTGGCTTAAACGTGCATGAGGAATGAATAATTTCGCTAAAAAGTTTCTTTTTAGGCAAATCCCGCTGCTCAAATATGGAGTAGATTTCCAACTCTTTGATAAACCTACCAAACTGACCTGTGGTTCATACCAACGGCCATTAAACCAACATTCCATATAATTTGATAAATCATTACCGTCCATAATTGGTACTGCATCACCGAATGAAAATGCTTCGACTTGTTGCTTTGCACCCGACTTTTGAATGCTTTGCGGTAAGTGATTGAGCGCAGTGGTTACCAAACCTTTTGCTACTGAAAAAGGGTTCATGAATAAATCTCCAACATAGATGTATTTGTTTCTGTAATTCCAGCCAAAGGCTCGTTATAGATGGCGTGCATGAGTGCCCATGCGAGATCCGCATGACCGATCTCTTCAGATCGTCCAGCCGAGAACGTGATTTGTTTTTGACTTGAGGTTAAAGTCTTTTTAATGCTCATTAATGATTGAGCGAGATCCTTGTCGCCAGCATCAAATTCGAGTCGGCCGTTGCGAATGACATCCAGTGTCTTGTAGACAAGTTGTGATTTCACTTCAGGCGAATAATTGAAAGTAGTGAGGGCAGGGAAGAATGCGCGGACTAATTCAGCAACACCATACCCCATGCCAGTTGTATCGATACCGATGTAAGTCACGTTGTATCGTAATGTGATAGCTCTAATATGTTCGGCTTGTTCTGAAAAGTCATCGCCTTTAAATTGATGCCGTTCAAGTACTCGAAATTTTCCACCGGCTACAACTGGAGGAGCAACAACAACGAGACCCGCATTATCACCAGTCAAAGCAGGATCGTAACCAATCCAAACAGGTTTATTTGCGAATGGCCTGTTATGCCAGACTTTGAAATCATTCCAGATTTCAAGCGTATCAACCATGCAGATCTGCAGCATACTGAGTGGGAACATGGACTGGCCATCATCCACGAATTCACACATAAATAGGTTTGCAAAGTCTTCAGGTGCATATTCGAATTTCAGTCGCTCAATATTGAATAAATCACATCCACCTTCCTTGGCATCTTCTACAGTGACGATTTGACGCCACATCATGTCTTCACATACACGACCATGTTTTAATGCTTGATGTGAAAGATCGATTTTGAATTGCTGATCTTTTGGTTTTCCTTTGTTGAAGCGGGTACCAGTCCAGAATTTATAAGCTTCGTGTGTAATCGATGAGGGTGTCGAAAAGTAAGTTTTACGCCACTTGTCGTGCGTAGCCATTCCTGAAGCAACTTTCTCAAGTTCATCAAAACCATATGTCCAAAAGATTTCATCGAAATATAAATTTCCATGTGGACCTTGAGCCGTTCTGTAGTTAGTTCCTAAGAATCTAAGCTCGGCACCATTAGATAAAATGATCGGATCGCCAGTAAGTTCAACACCGCAAACATCTGCTGCAAAAGCCTTAATGTAATGTTTGAAAATATGTGCCTGTGCCTTTGAGGCAGATAGAAAAATCTGATTTCGGCCTGTTCTTACGGCATCGACTAAGGCTTCATGAGCAAAATAAAAGGTAGCACCAATTTGGCGACTTTTTAAAATCATGCGTGAACGCTGATCCATTGCTCGGTACCAAGTCCACTGGTACTCATAAAGTTTTTCTTCAAAGGCAAGCACAAGTTCTTCGACTTGTTCTTCTGAGAAGTGATTGGGAATGCTTTTACGTTCTGTATGACGTTTACGAATAATGGGATTTAAATCTGCTTCAGATCCGCCATTTCGATATTTTTCAACACGGGCAAATTCTTTATATGCTCGCATTAACATATCGATTTCTTTGAAATCACCAGATGTCTTTTTATTTTTTAAAATCAAAGTCATTAAACGCACAGTTAATGCATTTTCAACTCTGTTTTCTGGTTTTTCCTTTTCCCAATCCTCGCGTGTTTTCCAAGCCTGAACAGTTCGTTCATTCTCGTTGAGTACCTCTGCAATATCGACAATTTTCCAGCCAAGCCAATAAAGGAATTTCGCCTTCAGCTTGTTGTCCATAATCAGATGTAAATTGGCGATGGGGGATAGATCGTTCATTTAAAAATATTTGTTGGATTATTCATCCGCAAACATTCGCAATTTATTAACTACTATTCAGTCTGTACCAGTTGTATATCGGACTTTTACAACTTCAAGTGTTTGCAGCAGATATGCCTGATTGCCCATTCTGCACCTATTCGAAAACGTGAATTTTTCCATAATTTCATTGATAGGTTTGCAAATGAGCAAAGAAGAAAAGAAATACAAATCGAAGTGGTTTCGTATTGCTGTAGCAGGGGATACCACCGACGGCCGTGAAATCCAATCTGATTGGATTATTCAAATGGCTCAAAGCTACAATCCCAACACTTACGGTGCTCGTATCAACATTGAGCATTTACGAAGTGTTTATCCTGGTGGGACTTTTGGTGCTTATGGCGATGTACTGGCTTTAAAAACTGAAAAAGTAACCATTAATGGTGAAGAAAAAGATGCGTTATTCGCCCAAATCGAACCAACAGATAACCTAATTTCTCTGAACCAGCAAAAGCAAAAAGTCTATACATCAATTGAAGTGGATGAAAACTTTGCAAAAACAGGAAAGGCATATCTGATTGGTTTGGCTGTGACAGATTCGCCAGCATCACTTGGTACCGAAATGTTAGCGTTTGCTGCAGGGGCTAAGGTAAATCCGCTCAATGAGCGTAAACAGCGTCCTGAAAATTTATTCACCGCAGCCGTTGAAACTCAAATCGAATTCGAAGAGGTCAAAGAGCCTCAATCCTATTCCGCTGGCTTACTCGACAAAGTAAAAAAACTATTTTCTAAACAAGAAAAAAACGAGCAAAAGTCAGCGGAATCATTCTCTGAACAAGAAAACGCGATTATCGAAATTGCCACTGAAACTGCAGAGCAGGGCAAAGCCGTTTCTAAATTAGAGAGTGATTTCAGCACTTTAAATACAGCCCATGAGCAGCTCCAAAAAGATTTTAACGATCTGAAGCAAAAGCTTGATGGTGAACCTGAATCATCACCGCGACCAACCTCTGGTAACTCCCAATTCAGCGAAGTTGTCGATTGTTAATCCCACGATAAAAATATAAAGAGTACATTCAATGCGTATCGAGACACGTTTAAAATTCAATGCTGCGATGCAGCAACTAGCCAAGTTGAATGGCATTCCAAAGGTTACACAAAAATTTACTGTAGCCCCGACCATTCAACAAAAACTTGAAGACAAGATCCAGTTGTCTTCAGCATTTCTGCAAAAAATTAATATCCATTTGGTGTTGGAGCAATCGGGCTCGGCTGTAGGTCTTGGAATTTCACGTCCAATCGCTTCTCGTACCAATACTGATACTACAGATCGTCAAGCCAAAGACCCAACGTCGATGGATGAACGTTTTTATATGTGCCGTAAAACTGACTTCGATACCGCGATTAAGTATCAAAAGTTAGATCAATGGGCAAAGTTTAAAGATTTCTATGCACGCTTCAGTGGCCAGATTCATAAACGCCAGGCATTGGATCGTATCATGATTGGTTTCAATGGTACTTCGATTGCTGCAACGACTGATATTGTGGCCAATCCTAAGCTTCAGGATGTGAACAAAGGCTGGTTGCAAAAAATGCGTGAAGAAAACGCTGCCCGCGTTATGTCTTCAGGTGCAACGGTTGGAAAAATCAAAATCGGTGCTACTGGAGACTATCACAACGTCGATGCTTTAGTGATGGATCTAGTCAATGAAATGATTGATGAAGTGCACCAGGACAATCCAGACTTAGTGGTACTTTGTAACCGTAAAACCGTTGCAGATAAATACTTCCCACTGGTGAATAAAGAACAAGAAAACAGCGAAAAATTAGCAGCGGATATTATTATCAGCCAAAAGCGCATGGGTAATTTACCAGTCTATGCGGTGCCATTCTTCCCTGAAAATGCAATTCTTGTGACGACTTTTGACAACCTTTCAATTTATGTTCAAGAAGGATCTCGTCGTCGTACCGTGATCGATAATGCCAAGCGTGATCAAATCGAAAACTATGAATCTTCAAACGAAGATTACTACATTGAAGATTTAGGTCTTGCTGCAATGGCTGAAAATATTGAACTGGTGTAAACCATGACCTTAGCACGCAATCATTTCCAAAAACATAGTGCCAAAGCAGCAGCCGAATCGGCTGCTGAATTTGGCACTATGCAAGAGCAGACATTCTATGAGCTGCAACTCTCACAGTTGAATAATGATATTCATCGTTTGAAACAGATCCAATCGATAGAAGCCAAAATTCAACTTAAACAGGCTCTCGTCCCAACTTACTTACCTTATGTCGACGGTATTATCGAGGCAAATAAGCCAGTTCAAGACAATGTTTTCATGACTGTTTTAGTTTGGTGTATCGACACAGCTAATTATGAAAAAGCAGTTGAGATGGCTGAGTTTGCATTACGTCACCGTATGATCATGCCTGATCGATTCGAACGTCAGACTGCCACTTTGGTAATCGAAGAAATTTCCAATGCATATTTAAAGAAATTAAAAACCAATGCAGATATTGATTTAGAAATTCTTTGGTCTTTGGAAACTTTACTCGAGAGCGAAGATATTCCAAAGGAAGCACTGGATATGCCAGATCAGGTGCGTGCAAAGCTGCTAGTCGCTTTGGCAAAAAGTGAAATTAAGGGAGTCAATGCAGCGATTACCGCCAATCATGGTGAGATTGATGACAAATTACCTCAATGGGTCTTACCTGATGCACTTCATGCAAAAGAGCGTTTAGAACGTGCGATTGAGTTGGATGATCGTTGCAATGGCAAGCAAGACTTAAAATCGTTGACGACTTTACTGAAGAAATTTCCAGAACCTAAAGTCACTGAAAAAGCTTCAGATGTAGAAACTCAACCAACAGAACAAGGTGAACCATTGCTAAACACCAATGGTTCGCAAGTCGTGGATGACCAAGGTAACTTGGCATTTAAAACGACATAACCAAGTGCCCTCGCACCGCATGGGCGAACGATTGCGATGTCATTACATTGTGATACTCATTAAACAATCGTTCCCACCCGTGCACTAATAATTACAGCAGGGGAGATCTCATGGGATTCGTTGCAAATGGCAATATCACACCAAGTCAAATCATCATCAAGAGTGACCCGTTTTTTCCGCAAATTGCTTTGGATGATATTCGGGAAAAAATCCGAATCGATGGCTCAGTCACAAACGAAAGATTAAAACAAAACATCATTGAAGAAGTGATCGATGTAAACCGTTTATTAAAGTCACTCAAATCCAAAGCATCTCAATTATCAGATTTGTCTGAAGGCGAAGTCGATGATTTACCTGAAACGGATTATCTCTACTTTTCTGCCGTATCAAATGGTGTAGCAGCAAAGGTAAATGAGAAATATCGGTCCTATGACAGTTCAAATGCTGGTTTAAAAAATCTCGAAGATTCAGGCCTAACGATTGATGAATATCGTCGAAATAAACAATGGGCGATTCAGCAATTGCTAGGTGAAAATCATACGGTGGTTGAATTGATATGAGTAAAACAGTAACAGCTATCCAAAATGACACCGTTGATTCAATTTGCTGGCGGTACTACGGAAGAAGTTCTGGAGTAGTGGAAAAAGTCTTAGTGGCCAATCCTCATCTATCAGAATTGGGCGTGATTCTTCCATTGGGGACTTCACTGATATTGCCCGACATTGATACACCGCAACAAACAAAACAAACCATTCAATTATGGGATTAGAAAAATATGGCAGAACCAGCAACAACCACAACAATGACAGCTTTGACTATCAGTGCTGCTTCATTACTGCCATTTATCAATGGTAATGCATTACTCGGGGCGGTCTTTGGAGCTGCACTATTTGCTACGACAAAGAAAGATTTAAGACCCTTACAACGTTTAACCACGATGATTCTAGCGACTGGATTTGGCTATTTACTTTCACCTGAAGTTATTGCCCGAACATTTATTACAAATGATGCAACGGCAGGAATGGCAGCAGCAATTTTTTCATTGCCAATCATTTTAAAACTTATGGTTTGGGTGGATCAAACCAGTTTATCTGACATCTGGAATAAATTTCGTGGTGGAGGAACATCATGATGGAAATCCTATTTCAATTTATCGCTTTGATTGCCTATATTTTTTGTGGGCTTCGCATCATCTGCTTTGATCCAACAGGATTGCGCCATAGAAGACTTTACTCTTGTATGGCAACGATTCTAATCGCGTCATTTATGGGTCAAAGCGTTCATATTCTTTTATTTAAAGACCCCGTTACGTTATGGGATGCCGTCTTTTCAATCCTATTAGCGGTCATTATTTATCGAGCAAAAGGTAATGTGGCCAAGGTAATCTGGAGTACATCATGATCTTAAAATTTGGCTCTAAAGGAGATGCCGTTGCAACTCTTCAAAAGCAGTTAGCCACATTAGGTTATAAAAATATTGGCGGAAAGCCACTTAATGTCGATGGTCATTTCGGACCAAGTACTGAAGCTGCAGTTATTCAATTTCAGCGCAAAGTTGGATTAGTGGCTGATGGTAAAGTCGGTGATAAGACACGCCAAGCATTATCTGGAAATTCGGTTAGTAAGTTTCTAACTGATAAAGACTATAAAAATGCTGCAGTACGTTTGAAAGTACCTGAATTGGTCATTCGAGTGTTAGGTGCGGTTGAAAGTCATGGTGTTGGATTTTTGGATAATGGTAAAGCAAAAATTCTATATGAACGTCACCGCATGTATTTTTATCTTGGCCAAGCCAAAGGTAAAACTTATGCCAATGAACAAATGAAAGCAGTGCCTAATTTGGTCAATTCAGTTACAGGTGGTTATCGAGGCAAGGAGGCTGAATACACCCGTTTAACTTTGGCCATGAATATCCATAAAGAATCAGCTTTGATGTCGACGAGCTGGGGACAATTCCAGATCATGGGTGAAAACTGGAAGGACTTGGGCTATGCATCGGTACAAGAATTTGTAGACCAGCAACAAATCAGCGAAACCCACCAGATGGAAGCTTTTTTACGTTTTATCGAGTGGAAGCCTGGTATTTTAGCTGCATTACAAAAACAAGATTGGCATACAGTTTTTACCCTATACAACGGTAAAAATTATAAAAAATTTGGCTATCAAGCTAAATTCCAAAAAGAATGGGATCATCTTGAGCCAATTTATGGCGAGGTTAAAGTCGCATGAAAAAACCAGAAAGCTTGCGTACTCACATGCTCAATGCTGTAAAAGAATTACAGCGAGATCCTGATCGATTGCTAATTCATACTGACAATGGAAAAATCCGAAGTCTTATGTCCAACGGGCTTTCTTTCGAGTATGAATATGAATTAGAAATCATATTGACAGAGTACGCGGGCGAACTGGATGCCGTGATGATTCCTCTTTTAGATTGGGTACGCATGAACCAATCAGATCTATTGGTAAATTTAGATAAGAACAAAAATGCGTTTAAGTTTGAAACCGTGCTTTTAGACAATAGCAAGGTGGATCTAGCACTCAATTTCCCAATTACTGAACGTGTGATCGTGAAGCGGTTGCCCGATGGTCAATTAGATATTTCTTTCCCGGGCGAACCACAATACGAAACTGCAGCTGAGCCGACACCCTTTAAAATGGTCGATCATAAAACAGGGGAAGTACTTGCGGAGTGGATGTCAGCAGATCCTGAAAATTTCTTTTTTGGTAATTAATTATGGCGGAGTTACAGGCTCTTAGTGACCATTTAGGCGCAATGCTGATTAAGCTTTCAGATGTAGAGCGAAGAAAGCTTGAAATGTCGATAGGCCGTAAACTTCGTGGATCTCAAAAGAAACGTATAACCAAACAACAAAATCCCGATGGCAGTAAGTATGTCCCACGGAAAAATAAGTTACGCGATAAAAAGAATAAGATTAAAAATAAAATGTTCAATGCGATTAAAAATGCCAAGTGGATGAAAGTCCAAAGAACAACTGAAGGTGTGGCCGTTGGATTTGCTGGCCGTGTTGCGTTTATTGCTCGGGTTCATCAATTTGGTTTACGCGATAAAGTGGATCGTGATGGTCCAACAGTCAAATACAACAGTCGTGAATTATTAGGATTTACTCCTGAAGAAATCGCCATGATCGAAAATGATGTTTTGGCTTATATTTCAGGCTAGTTGTAAAACTTAGATATACAACTCCAACTCAGTGCAAATTCAAAAGGGTTGCAACACGATTGCAGCATGAATGCTGATATCAATCGTCGTCTTGAAAATTTTATCCGTTTAGGAAAAATCAAGACCTTTACACCGTCTCTACCTTTTCCAACAGTCACCGTCGATTTAGGCGAGATTACGACTGCGGAGATTCGTTTTTTAAATTTGAGAGCAGGCAACGACAAAACTTGGGACCCGATTAATCCTGGTGAAGAAGTAATTGTTTTAAGTCCTTGTGGGGTTCTTGAGTTAGGTATTGCGATTGCTGGCCTAAATAATGAAGAAAACCCAGCCTTGTCGCTTGATCCAAATAAGAATATCCGCCTTTTTTCTGATGGTTGCTTGATTAGTTATGACACCAGTACACATGTTTTAGAAGTGATTTTACCAGAGGAGGGCACTGCCACTATTACAGCGAACGGTGGTGTCACAGTAAATGCTAATGGAGGCGTAACGGTAAACGCGAATGATGGGCTTACCATAAATGCAGTATCTGGAGGTACTACACACAATGGAAACCTATTCATAAACGGTAGCAGCGTCACAACTGGAAATAATACCGTTGGTGGTAGTCAACTTGTGCAAGGCAGTAGCCATGCGACTGGTGACTTCAGTACAGAAGCTGACGTCAAAGCTGGCGATATTAGCCTCAAATACCATCGAACCACTGAAGTTCAAAGTGGTGGGGATGTATCTGGAGTCCCGACTCCATGATGACTCGAAAAACTGGCCAAGCCTTCAGTTCCGAATTAGACCATATCAAACAATCTATACAAGACATTTTAACGACTCCCATTGGGAGTCGAATCATGCGTAGAGAATATGGATCACGTTTAGCCGATTTAATGGATAAGCCCATAAATGATGCCCTGATTTTGCAATGTTACAGCGCAATTTATACAGCCCTACTTCTATGGGAAAAGCGAATTGATGTCAGTCAGATTTCTATCATTTCCCCAATTTCTCACACCCTTAGTTTTGATATGGATTTCACGCTTGTAGATAACAACAAGCGTGCGTCTTTGAGCATTTCTTTATCTATTGGTTCAACACTTTAGGTCTTATATGGTTAATACAATCTCAGCTATAGATTTGTCGCTACTTCCTGAACCAGAAGTTGTTGAGCAAATAGATTACGAGGTCATTTTAAAAGCTGGACTCGACGATTTTCATAAAAAAATGGAAGAACTCGAGATTGATTACCCACGTTTAGTTGAATCTGATCCAGCCTATAAACTTGCTGAAGTGTTTGCATATCGAGAGATGTTAGTCCGCAAACGTGCGAATGATTCGTCATTAGCTGTGCTCTTGGCTTATGCAAAAGGAAAGGATTTAGACAACAAAGCAGCAGAACGTAATTTAGTTCGACGAGTGGTCACTCCAGCTACGGCAACAACTCCAGCAATTTATGAGTCAGATACAGCTTTAAGAAAACGGATTCAATTAGCTCCAGAAGGTTATACGACAGCAGGATCTGAAGGTTCATATCAATTTCATACAATGAATGCTGATGTGCGTATCAAAGATATGCAAGCGTTTAGTCCTTCTGAAGGGGTGGTTAGTGTCTATTTGTTATCACATGAAGGAGACGGTGCAGCTGCGGATGAATTACTCAATATCGTTGATAAAGCCCTAAATGCTAAACAAATCCGTCCGCTTACTGATCACGTAAATGTTTATTCAGCAAGCATAGTGTATTACCAAATCGATGCCATTCTCGAAACAGCTTCAGGTCCTGATGCAAATACAATTTTAGAAAATGCAGCTGTAGCTCTAACTGAATATACCAATCAAATTCATGCTCTCAATGAAGAAGTTACTCTCTCAGGTATTTATCATGCCTTGCATCAAGCCGGTGTAAAAAAAGTCACTCTAAACCAACCACTAAATAATATTCCAATAGGTGTGGGTCAAGCTGGCTATTGCTCTGCAATGAATTTATCTCTTGCGGAGGATCGCTGATGTCAAATTTACTGCCTCCAAATTCGACCAAGTTTGAACGAACTTTCAGCGCATCATTTGCCCGTGTTTCAGATGTTAAATGCCCAGCAAGATTATTCAATTTGCCATTTCAAGCACCTGTAGCAGTTTTGCCTTGGCTTGCTTGGGAAAAGTCAGTAGACGATTGGCAAAAAGATTGGTCTGAACAGCAAAAACGCCAAATGATCGCCAGCTCTTATTTTATCCATTGTCATAAAGGAACAATTGGGGCACTTGAGCGTGCACTCGATTCAATCGGGTTAAAAATCACAGTTCAAGAGTGGTTCAACATGCAACCACCAGGCAATCCATACACATTTAAAGTCCATCTCGAAGTAGATCAAATAGGTCTAAATAACAATGAGATGCGAGACCTGATGCAAGTGATCCACAACAACAAAAATCTACGTTCACGGCTCGTCGATACAACGGTCACGATTAAAAGCAACTTAATCATCAAAACAGCTAGTGCCGTTTGTGCAGGGCATGAGTTTGATTTTGCAAAAAGTGCAGGGGGACTTTACCTCGATGGCACATGGTCACTAGATGGCACTAAAAAATTAAACGGAGTAAATCTTTAATGGCAAATATTAATGGTAGCCCTCTTTGGTCAAATATAAGAGTGATTGAAAAGAATGAGTTAGCAATTGGTGGTATTGGCGGCAATATGAATGAGCAAGCAATTGCTTTAACCAATCGAACTACTTATTTAAATCAAAATAAGGCCAGTATAGAGTATGTTGATTCAATTGTTAGCGCAGCAGCTGATGGTACAATTCCATTTAAAACTGAGGCGGAGTTACTCGCTTCAAAACATCCACAATTAAAAATATTAGCTAAAGCACAAGATACAAGAAAAGAATGGTTCTGGAATAGAACAAGCCCAGAAGGTACAACCCCAATCTCTGGTATTTGGAGTGATTCTGGCTTATCTGATCTCGATAGGGCAAAAAACTATACAGATAGTAAAATAAATGCTTTTACAAGCATATCTACACCTGCAGATTTTAATAATTATTTAGAGCAGGAAGAAATTGATTTTACTAACTATACAGCCATTCAAAACTCTCAGAATATCCCAATCCCATATGAAGGTCGTCTGAGCATTAAAAAAGGGCTGAATAGCGTATATCAACGTTATCATACACGTGTCGGTTATGCAGTTCGTGAGAAGATCGGAGCAACCTGGTACGATTGGCAAATTTTCACAAGTCAAACGTATGTAGATCAAAAGATAGATGACAAAATTAAGAAAACTTTACAGCGAAAGCCCGATTCTGTCGGAGTTGTAGATTTTAATAATTTTATCAATGATGGTATTACTGCATTTAAATCTGTAACTGATTTGCAAAATTCGCAAAATGTTCCAGTAGCTTTGGAGGGTGACTTAATTGTTACTGGAAGCGGTAATAACATTACTCATATTTATGTTACACGATACGGATTTTTATCAAGACAAAAAATTGGAGCGTCATGGTTTCCTTGGTTAGATTTAGCCAGTAAAAATTATATTAACTCTATCAATTTGAAAAAGTGGATGGGGTATATTCCTGATGCAATGAATCTTTTTTCTTATCGTACAACAGGAATTTGGCATCAAAATCAGGGGGTTTGGGCAGCAAACGGGACAAATTATCCAGTACCGCGTGCTGGAAAGTTAGAAGTATTTGCAGCTGGTGTATTTACATATCAGAAATATCAAGTCTATGACAATGGAGATGAATACCATAACGCTATTTATGCCCCAACATCTGGTACAGAACAAATTAGCGGATGGAGAAAAGTTTTATACGAAACAGATAAAGCAGCAATCATTTCAACTGCGGTAGCTCAAGCAAAAGCATATACAGATAGCGTAACTGCAAATAATGCGAAAGATATGAAGCTAAACAGACTTGTTGAAGCGTTCTATCGGATTATTGTGGGATATGGTCAATCATTAAGTATTGGTCAAAACACAACAACTAAAATCAGTGAAACACAAGATTTTAGCAATGTAATGTTTGCAGGCGGGGTGAATAGTCGATCTTTCGAGTCTAACTTTGATTCTACGATTGTGCCATTGATTGCGCGTGATACTTTTCAGACTGTTAATATGTTTGAGCCGCCAATTCTCAACTGTGCCAATGCATTAAGTTTATATACAGAAAACCGAGGCTATGATGCTAATAATTTCAGATATTGGCCCATTTCTGGTGGACGTGGTGGACGTTCTATCGAACAACTAAGCAAAGGTTCAGTTGCACCTGAAAACCATTTTGAAATCTTAGTAAACACTTTGACTGCTGCCAAAACTGCAGCATCAGCAGCAGGAAAAACAGCAGCAGTATATGCATTGTCATGGGTCCAGGGTGAAAATAACGAAAGTCCTCTTAATGCCGTTATTCACGATACGCATACATATGCACAGTATCAGACAAAACTGTTTGATGACCTTTGTGATGAAATTGCTCGAATTTTTGGGCAGATTCACAAGCCACATGTTTATATGTATCAGACAAGTACAGGTCGAAAATACGGAACTACGATCCCGAAAATAGCATACGCACAATGGCTTCTAAGTCGACAGCATGAAAACTTTGTGATGTTTGCACCGTGCTATATGTTTGAACTTTCATCAGATTTACTTCATTTAACCAGTGAGGGTTCATGGTTGATGGGTCGATATATGGCTCGTGCGATTGATAAAACAGAAATGGGGCATGAGAAATGGAGACCTTTAGAACCGATCTCTGTAGATTTCCAGCCGACATACATTGATGTGAAATTTCATGTTCCAGTTGAGCCGCTTCAAATCTCAACATATCTTTGCCCAACTATTGTCAATTCTGGCTTTGATTTGTGGGATGGCGAAACGGACAACGTATTGAATTTGATCACTGGTGTAACAGTTCAGTCTAAAGATACTGTGAGGCTTTCTATTTCATCAGCGGCATCTGCAAATGCTGTATTAAGCTATGGCCGTAGCCGTGTCGGTATCTCTGAATCAGGAAATCGTTCACGCAATCGTGGAAATTTGCATGACTGTCATGGAGAGTATGACAAGGTAATTCTCCCTATCACTGGGACAGAATTCAAAATGCATAATGCTAGTGTTCAATTTCAATTTTCGCGGGCTAAAGGCTTCTTTTGATAAATATTTAAATAAAATTGAGATATTAATAATGACCTACAAATCAATTCATACAACAATTGGGCTTCAGCGACTAGCACAAGCTGAAGCTACAGGTAGCCAGATCCACTTAACACATTTTGCGGTGGGGGATGGAGGCGGTTATCCCATTGATGTTAATCAATCGATGTTCAGTTTGGTTCGAGAACAATATAGAGGTCAAATAAATCGTATTTTTCAAAATCCAGAAAATGAAAACCTGTTTACTGCTGAAGTAATTGTTCCTGTAACTGTGGGCAGTTTTGTGATGCGGGAAATTGGGATCTTTGACAATAATGGAAATTTAATCATTGTCGGGAATCTTCCTGATGTACATAAGCCAACTGCAACTGAAGGAGCATTTACAGACTCAGTTTTCCGTATCCCATTCATGGTATCAAATGCGGATACTGTAGAATTAAGAATTGATCCCAATGTGGTGCAAGCTACGCATAGCTGGGTAATTAATACATTAACACCAGCATTTTTAATCCCTGGTGGTACTACTGGCCAAGTATTAAAAAAAACGTCTAATGTCGATGGTGCGTTTACCTGGTCAGATCCTGGTTCAACCAATGTATTTGTTCGGTCAGTAGAGGAACAGCAACTATTAACTGAAGGTCAAACGGCTGTAAGTTTTACAACTGTTACGACCACGGGTTTAGCTGTATATGTTGACGGTATCCGTATTCCCAATCGAGCTGGATCTGAAGGTTGGACCGTTACCAATGATACTCAAATAAATTTAGGTAAATCTTATCCAGCCAATGCGAAAATTCTTGGTGTTCAAAATGAGCCGCTTGGAGGATTCCCTTATCCTTTGGCTCATTCAGCAAATCTTGCTGATGTGCCGAATAAGGCTGAAGCACGACAGAATTTAAATGTATTCAGTAAAGATGAGGTTTTATCCAATACTGTTCCACCAGGCACAATTTTTTATTTTGCTGGATCTGCTATTCCACCAGGATATAGAGCCATTAAAGCCAATGGAGCTGCTATCTCACGGACAGCATATCCTGATTTATTTTCTGTGATTGGAACAACCTATGGTGCAGGGGATGGTGTTTCTACATTTAATCTTCCTGATTGCCGTGGTGAATTTATTCGAGCTTTAGATGAGGGACGGGGTGTCGATTGGGGGCGTGAATTAGGAACACGTCAAAGCCAACAGGTACAAAGACATAAACATTTATCATTGGGTGAAGCATATCCAGCTCAACTCTGGCCGTTTGGCAGTTCAATTAAACTAGATAAAATGGGAACAAAAGGGGGGCTGGATTACGATAACCGTTTTTTCTATACCAATGATGGTACAGATTATGATGATGCAAAACCCAATGCATTAGGTGTGATCGGTGATGAAACCCGCCCGCGAAATATCGCATTCCTAGCCTGTATTAAATACTAAGGTGGAGTTATGAGTTCAAAAAACGTATATCAATGTGACCGCGCTGGGTTGTTTTTAGGGCGTACTGCAGCTGATCCATCCCCTCTAGAAGACGGTGTTTATTTAATTCCTGCGGGGTGTACAGAAGTCGAGCCACCTGAAAATTGGCCCGAAGATAAATGGCCACGTTTCAACGGCTCTTCATGGGATTTAGTGACGAAGCCAAACAAGCCAAATGAAATGACCCCAGAACAAAAACTTGCAGAGTTTTTACAAAATAATCCTGATGTGATGAATCTTGTCACACCTAATAGTTAGAGTTGTAAAAGCGATATATACAACTCCCACTACATGAAATTAACAGTGTGATTTGTCAGCCTGTGATCTGAAAACAAAACAACAGATCACAGGCTTTTTTATGGCTACAGATTCATATTTTCATGGTGTACGAGTCATTGAACTCAATGAAGGCACCCGTCCAATTCGGACTGTATCAACTTCAGTCATTGGTTTAATAGCCACTGGCCAGGATGCAGATCCATTGGTATTCCCCTTAGATAAAGCAGTACTTCTAACTGATGTTCAGCGTTCTGTAGAAAAAGCGGGTGTTCAAGGTACTCTTGCACGTTCACTGCAAGCTATTGCAGATCAAACAAATGCGCTAGTTGTTGTGGTGCGTGTAGAGCAAAAAACAACTGAAGAAGAACAAACAACGGCAGTCATTGGTGGTCAAGTAGATGGCCGATATACAGGTATGAAAGCCTTACTTACTGCTGAACAGAACTTGAAAGTCAAACCACGTATTTTGGGTGCACCAGGACTTGATACAGCTTCAGTCACTGCAGCTTTAGGTGGCATCGCTGAAAAGTTACGTGCATTTAACTACGTGGGTGCGAATGGTAGTGATACCAAAGAAGAGGCAGCTGCCTATCGAGATGCAATTGGTTCACGCGAGACCATGATCATTTGGCCAGATTTCTTGGGATGGGACACTGTTACATCGTCAACAAAAACATTTGAAGCTACCGCACGTGCACTTGGTTTACGCGCCAAGATTGACAACGAAACTGGCTGGCATAAAACCCTTTCAAACGTCCCTGTAAATGGAGTAACGGGCATTTCTAAGGATGTGTTCTGGCAGCTGCAGTCAATGGATACAGATGCTGGTTATCTCAACTCCAATGAAATTACCACGCTTATTCAACGTGACGGCTTCCGTTTTTGGGGTTCACGTACCTGTTCAGCAGATCCGTTATTCGCATTCGAAAACTACACCCGGACAGCGCAAGTTTTGGCGGAAACAATGGCTGAAGGTCACATGTGGGCAGTCGATAAACCTCTGCATCCGTCTTTGGCCAAAGACATTGTCGAAGGTATCAATGCCAAATTCCGTGACCTCCGAACGCAAGGTTATATCATCGATGGCCAGTGTTGGTTTGACCCATCATTAAACAGCAAAGAATCATTAAAAGCTGGGAAGTTGATGCTCGACTATGACTATACCCCAGTACCACCACTGGAAGATCTTACTTTGCGTCAACGCATTACAGACCGCTATCTCGCTGATTTCGCATCGCGTATGACAGCCTAAATAAATAGGAACGAACATGGCTTTACCTAAAAAACTCAAATTAATGGACCTGTTTAACGAAGGTAATTCATACCTTGGCCAGACAGGTGAAGTGACCCTGCCAAAGCTTGGACGTAAGTTTGAAGATTGGCGCGGTGGCGGCATGAACGGCAACATCAAATGGGATGCTGGCCTAGCGGATGATATTACCGAATTGGCATGGAAGCTTGGAGGCATCGATCCTCTAGTTATCCGTCAATTCGGTGCAGCTACGGTTGGAGCTATCGGTTTACGCTTTGCTGGCTCATATCAACGTGATGACACCGGTGAAACATCTGCAGTCGAAGTTGTTGTCCGTGGCCGTCACGAAGAAATCGATTTCGGCAACGCCAAAGCGGGTGACGATACTGAAAAATCAATCAAAACCATTTGGTCTTATTACAAGCTGACCATCGATGGCAAAGTTGAAGTCGAGATCGATATCCCTGGTCTGATCGAAAATGTAAACGGTGTTGATTTACTTGAAAAACACCGAGCGAACATTGGTCACTAATTTTTCCTCCCTTCAGTAGCTACGTGCTGCTGAAGGTTTTTTTATTTCATTTTTATATTTAAGGAATTTGCCATGCAAACCCAAGAACAACTCGACAACTTACAAACTATTCAAAATCCAGATGTCGAAGTCGTAACCCTCGATACCCCCTATAAATTAGGCGATACGACAATTACGCAAGTTGAAGTCCGTAAACCGTCTGTTCCTGCGCTTAAAAAAGTGCGTATCGCTGACATCCTAAATGGCGATGTAAATTCCATCTGTACTTTATTGCCGTTATGTACCAATCCAACCATTACTGCAAGCCAGTTAAACAATAACGTGATTGATCCAGTGGACATTATTCAAATGGGCGGAGCGATCATTACTTTTTTGCAACCGAAATCAGTGCGTGCGGAAATTGCACTCCAACAGTAGAAGACGCAATCGCCAATATCGCTGTGGTGTTCAACTGGACACCACAGACTTACGACACTATGTCACTAAGTGAATTAATGGAGTGGCATCAAAAAGCAATAGAAAGAAATGGGGCAGATGCTGAATGAAGCAATTAAGATTGGAAGTACTTTTTGGAGGGAAAAACAAGTTAAGTCCAGCCCTTAAAGCGATTTTAGGCAGCAGCAATGCTGCCAGTCGTGCATTAAAAAAGACTAGAGATGAGATCCGCTCCCTTAACGAACAACAGAAAAAAATAGACGGTTACCAGAAACAAAAAAAGGCCGTTCAAGACCAGGCTAAAGCCCTCCAAGATTTACAAAATCATATTAAAAACTTGCGTCAGCAGATGAAGACAAACCCCTCTGCGGATCTCACTCGTGATTTTGATAAGTCTGTGGCCAAAGCTCGTAAACTAAAACAAGAATATGAACGAAACCGCATCGAGCTTCAGCGCATGCGTACAGATATGAATAATGCTGGTTTATCTACAAATAGACTGGCAGATCATCAACAAAGACTTAGAACGCAATTGCGCCAAGCCAATCAATCCATGCGTGAACAAGAACAACGTTTACAGCGTATGACCCAAATGCAGCGAAATTATGAACGTCAGTCGGGGCATCTACGTTCTGCAGCTGGCTATGGCATGGGTGCAGCAATGGCGGGTGCGGGTGCCATGTACATGATGAGCAAGCCGATTAACGAATCTAAACGATATGATGTGGAAGCCAATCGTATTCATGCATTAGGTTTAGGCGATCAAGTCAGTAAACAGGCGATTAAATTTGCTGAAGGCATGGACACCTTCGGGACATCCATTTATGACAATGCCGTATTAGTCCGTGACGGTATGACAATTTTCTCAGATTTACATCATGCCGAAATGGTCGCACCGACCTTGGCCAAGATGAAGTTTTCCAATCAAGCCATGTTTGGCCATGAGAAAGGGGAAGAAAACGAACGGGCATTTATGGACATGCTTAAAGTCATAGAGCTACGTGGAGGCTTAAAAAGTGAAAAAGCCTTCCAAGACCAGGCGAATAAGATTCAACAAGTCATAACGGCCACTGGTGGGCGTGTACAAGGCAATGAATGGCTTAATGCGATCAAGACAGGCGGTATTGCGGTCAAAGGATTAACTGACGAAGCTCTCTATTACAAAATGGAGTCTATCGTTCAGGAATGGGGTGGCTTTCGATATGGTACCGCAGCTATGTCTGCATATCAGAATATCTATCAAGGTCGTACCACTAAACGTGCAGCCAATAATATGGAACGTTTAGGTCTAATCGAAGATGCAAGCAAATTAAAGCATGATAAGGCTGGCCAGGTAGCATTCTTGGATGTTGGCGCGATCAAAGGTGCAGATCTGTTTAAGAAAGATCAATTTGCATGGATGGAACAGGTACTACTGCCACAATTGGCATCAAAGGGCATCACTGAGAAAGGGCAAATTCTCGATGCGATTGGTAGTATTTTCACTAACCGTACTGCATCCAACCTTTTTGGTGATATGTACCTTCAGCGAGACATCATCAACAAAAGTGCAAAGATGAATGCCGGTGCAGACAATATTGACCAACTTTATGGCAAAGCAAAAAACACGGCTGCGGGTGAAGAACTCGAAACCAAAGCCAAATTAAATGACGCATATCTACGTTTTGGCCAAGTCATCATGCCGATCTATACAAAGGCTCTTCAGGTTGCTACAGGGGCACTCGAAAGTTTTACTGGCTGGATGGAGCGTAACCCAACTTTAGCCAAAGCCTTAGGTCTCGGATTACTTGGTATTGCAGCAAGTATGATTGTGATCGGCGGTGCGCTAGTCGTGTTCTCTCCGCTCATCCTAAGTATGTTAAGCCTACGCTTGCTGATGGCATCAACAGCGACAAGTGGAACCATATTAGGACGCGTATTTAGCAAGATCCCTTCAATTTTTGGCTTCGTTAAATCAGCAATATTAGGTTTGGGGCGTATTTTTCTATGGGTGGGACGCCTACTGCTTACAAATCCAATATTGCTGGCTATCACAGCGATTGCTACAGCTGCATACTTAATTTATAAAAATTGGGAACCGATTAAAGGATTCTTCAGCGAAGTTTGGGGCAAAGTAAAATCAAGTTTTGAATCGGGAATTTCATATATTAAAGGAATAGTCCAAAGCATTGATCAAACTTTTGCTGAGAATCCTATTCTCACATTCCTATTGCCATTTATTGGGATTCCTAGATTAATTATTGCTAACTGGTCTTCAATTAGCGGCTTTTTTTCGGGTATTTGGCAAGGCATTGCGACAACATTTAGTTCTTATCTTGTTCTGGTATCAAACACTGTAAGTTCATACTTTAATAGCGTCAAAAATTTCATATCAGGAGTTTGGAACAATACCAAGAATATTGTGTCCATCGCATGGCAAGGTATATGCAATATTTTTAAGCTGATTTCGCCATTGCCATATATCACAAGTGCTTTTAATTCAGTCTTTACGTACCTTTCTGGTCTATATAACAAAATGCTTTCATTAGGCTCAAACATTATTCAAGGCTTAACTGATGGGGTAAAGTCAGGTTTCCAAAAATTAAAAAGTACGTGGACCGACATCAATAACTACATGCCCGACTTTATGAAGAAAAAAATGGACATTCATAGTCCATCCCGTGTCATGGCGGGATTGGGTGGCCATATCATGACGGGCATTGCTATGGGATTGGATCAAAACTTTCCAGCACTGAAGGAAAAATTCCAGCATGCATTAACCATTTTTAACCCACGGGCCAGCGAAGCAATTTCGAAAATTGATGTCTCTCCAGCACTAAATAAAGTTAGACCGGTGCAAGCCATTTCCCCAACGCGTAGTTCAGGGCAGTTTGTCATTGAAGGTGATCAAATCACAATCCAACTTACGGCTGCACCAGGACAAAATTTACAGCAACTTGTGGCCATGATTGAAAACGTACTAGATCGTCGTGATCGTCAAAAACAGGCACGTATTCGTAGCAGCTTCAAAGACCAGGAATATTAATATGATGATGATTCTCGGCATGTTCGTATTCTCTATACCAACAGCCACTTATCAAAGCCTTCAACGTTCGACCACATGGAATCATGTCAGCAATTCTCGTGTCGGCAGCATGCCAGCATATCAATTTACGGGTAAAGGTGAAGACACGATGACTTTGGATGGATCTATCGTTCCCCAGTTTGGTTCTCAAATGTCGATCACCGCTTTACGTGTTATGGGGGATACAGGTAAATCATTTCCATTGATTGCTGGAAATGGAAAGATTTACGGCCTTTGGGTGATTGATAGTGTTGATGAAACCCAAAGCTATTTTTTTAAAGATGGTACGCCACGCAAAATCGAGTTTTCATTAAAACTAAAGAAAACCCCAACTGCAGGGGTTTTAGTGGGGAACGTTCTTGGGAATGTATTGGGTAATATTTTATGAATATTGCATCAACCTTAACTAATATTGCCACGGATGTAGAGCAGGGATTCAATGATAGCTATCCCCATGCAATTTACCGCTTGCTAGTCAATGGTACCGACATTGGTACCATGATTCAGGATCGACTGATGCGTATGGCCATCACAGACAATCGAGGCATTGAAACAGACTCCATCGAAATTGAACTGAGCGATCATGATGGTTTATTAGATATCCCGCCCAAAGGGGCTGAGATTGAAGCATGGATCGGCTGGAGCAATACCGGTCTTGTTTATAAGGGTAAATACCTGGTCAAAGAGCGAGGTCATCAAGGTGCACCCGATATACTCACTTTACGAGCTGAAGCTGCCGATCTAAAAACAGCGTTTAAGAAAAAAAAGGAACGCAGTTTTGATAAAAAAACGATTGCAGATATTATCCAGACAATCGCGCTCGAGCACGGTCTAAATCCAATCATAAACGAGACATTAGGAATAATTGAATTACCCCACATCGATCAAAACGAATCAGATGCCAATTTGATTACCCGTATTGCCGACGAGCATGATGCCATTGCGATGGTGAAAAATGGCAACCTGTTATTTATGCCTAAGGGCGAAGGCAAAACCATGAGTGGCAATCCTTTACCTGAAGTCATTATTACTAGATCGGAAGGTGATTCGCACCAATATTCTGATACCGATGGTGCAGATGAAGTATCTGGTGTAACGGCCTATTACTATGACAATACCCATGCCAAACGACAAAAAGTTACGGTAGGGATGTCGGATGAAAACACCAGGGAAATACGTAATATTCAACGTGACAAACAAACTGCAGAACATGTGGCCAAGGCTGAATTTAACAAAATAAAAAGTAAGTCCGCGACCTTCAGTTTTACACTGGCCTATGGCAGGCCTGAACTTATTCCTGAATCTCCATTATCCTTTATTGGGTTTAAAGCTTTGATCGATGACATCGTGTGGCTCGGAACGCGAGTCATTCATGAGTACAATGAGAGTGGGGGATATACAACTAAATGCGAGGCTGAGGTCTATTTGCCAGATACGGATAGCTTGTCAGAACTTATCGATAATGAGCGTGGTGGCTATACAGGTATTTTGGCCTATTACAAAGATGGCCAAAAAACCGCAACAGTGACCAAAGGTGATCAATCAACGCCTAAACGTTTAACCTATCTGTATAAAAATCGCCAAACTGCTACAGTAGCTGTGGATCGTGAATATAAAGCCTTACAAGATGAAAAGGATTAATACTTCCATTGTTGGCCACGCCAAACAACAAAGCGTGCACCAGTGTTAAATTTTAGTTCCGTCCCTTCATAATCATATACTTTGACGAGATTGCCTTTTCGGTCTTTTAAGCAAGGCAAATCAGCATTTTGACTATCGGTTAAACGGACCCGAATCCAACCTTGTTCTAATTTTTCTTCAGCCATAAAAAAATCCCTCCTAAGAGGGATTAGTTTACGTTAAAAATTGGTGATAATTAACTCATTGCCATTATGTTCTTCATGAGCAGCTTTATTGTTGACCGACCAACGAATCTTTTTATGCTGGATCTTGTAGTCTTTAAATAACTCACGCACTTCAGGTGCATCATTCAAACTTAAAATAAATTTACCTTTGATGCCGTCCAGCTGCTCCTTCAGCAAATAAAAATCTTGTTTTGACCAGATACCTTTGCCATAAACATTCTCGCAATCCCAATACGGTGGATCGATATAGAACAAAGTCTCTGGACCATCAAGACGCTTCAACACGTAATCATAGTTAGAATTTTCGATAGTCACTTTTTGCAAACGTTCATGGATTCCCTTCAGGTGAGCTCGCAATTCATCACCTAGTTTTAGACGCGCAGCGCGATCTTTGGAATAACTGAAGGAACCATCTAACTGACATCCAAATGCAGCACGAAGCATGTAATAGAAACGGGATGCACGCTGTAAATCGGTTAGTCCACGTGCTTCGGATTGCTTGAAATCATTAAAAACAGTTCGGGACATGAGTAGAAATTCAAACTCATCAAGAAACGCTTCAAAATGATATTTAAGCACCCGGTATAGATTAATTAAGTCGTCATTAATATCGTTGATGACTTCGACAGGTGAAGGGGTCTTTTTAAACAGTACCCAACCAGCACCACCAAAAACTTCCACATACGTTATATGGGCTGGCATGGTTTCTATAATAGTTCGTGCGAGTTGAGATTTACCGCCTAACCAGCCACTGAAGCTGCGGCCTTTAGGATTGTATTGAGGTGTTACAGTAGTGATTTGATTCATCGATCTTACCTGGTGTGATGAGATGCTCTGGGCATTCAGGTAAGGCACTCGGGGTGCTCTGGAAGTTATTTAATGTTTTACAACGCGGGCACTTTATTTCTATTTGATCAAAGTTTCCCGTTTTCGCCAGTAATTTTAAGCAGCACTGGCATTTGAGGTTTTTCATAACTTTGGCTACTTCCAACAAAGTACGCTAATACTATTAAAAATTATCATTCGGTACAAATATTTGTTCATATTTACTATAATGGACAAAATTATAACCATTGGGCAAAACATGGCTTCAAAACGTCAATTTAAGTGTCCACATTGTGTTTCTGCTTTAGCGATACGGTCCAGTAGAGAAGAACATGCAATTTTGAAAACGCTCTGGTTTCAATGTAGCAATGTGAACTGTGGTTTTACCTGTGGTGGGCATATTGAAATAACCCATACCATTTCACCAAGTGCCACGCCAAATCCTTCGATACATCTACCTACCTTAAAAGAATTAATGGAACTTAAAGCAGCTAATGATGAGGGTGATAATGATGAATAATCCCGAGCAATTATTTGAGCTCTTTTATCAGGATATTCGTCCAGATATGAATCCACCAGGTTTCCCAAAATATTGTAGTGAAGGGATGTATTCATGGTGGCGGGAACGATTTATGAATGCATATCATGGGGTTCAAGAACCCTATGGTTTAAGAAGTTGGGCTGAAGTACCCCAAATGTGGCTTGCTGGTTATAAAAGGGCACAATTAAATATAAGGTAAAACAGTTATTACGCCACGTTCTTTTAAATACTGATAAGTGATTACTTTTTGTGAATGCAATACGCCTAATACCAGAAGTATTAAACCAATAACGATACAACCATGCGGTAACAAATAAAGTATGTCTTCCATGTCTTTTATGCGTGTATTCAATGGCGTAAACGTCAAAATATTAGGGATATTCATAAAGAGATATCCAACAAGAAGAAATGCTGCAGCTTTTAAAAATTGAACTTTAAATTGTTGATAGTTAAGCCATCCGTATATACCTATGACATTAAAATCTTGATCATATTCAAAAATTAAAAATCTACCCTCCTGCTTAGACATATATTTAAAGTGATATGACCCTAACTTGGCTCTAGGATATTTTTTGTTAAATAACATCATTGAAAAATAACCAAATTTCGATGATCTTGTCATCTTTTGAACATATAGCTCTTTTATCTTTCTTTTCAATTCTTCTTTTTTATCTAGATCTGTTTCAAGTTCAATTAATTTCCCATAATTTTCAATATCTTTGTTTATTTTCAAGAAAAAAGGGAAAATCAGCTTAAACAGATCAATAAACAAATAAATGACATCTTTTATCATCAGTTTCTCTCGACCTGATAACGACACATCGATTGGCCACAACGTGCATTTTTAATCACGGTACCATTCTCCAGATGCAATTCATCCACCTTGCCACCTTTGGCAATATTTTCATAAAGAGCATTTCCAGCTTGGCCACCTAACAATGCCCTGGTGATCCGTTGGCCGTCCTCAAATGCAGCAGTCGCCTTAGCTGAATCTTTGGCATCAAATGCCCAAGCGACATCAACATATTCACGGCTTAGATCAACCTGTAGATAATTGGCAAGATCCTTACTGAAGTAATAGCTTTGCATTGGTTCGCCATTCTGGTTGGTTGCTTCCTCTTGGTCAGCGACTGTCTTGCCAACTGCTTTTAAAATGGCTTTATCGTTACGTAAATCAACTTTGGCAACCGCCTTTGTATAATCTACTTTTGGCCAGTTAAAGTGAGGACGATCTTCATCAGCCAATTTTTCATAATGTGCTTGAGCATTGGTTGCATTTTGCTTAGGGTCATCGGTCAGTTCAAACGGTGGCTTATTATCTTCAGCTTCCTGGTCAATTACAGCCTGTGTTTTATCTATTTTTGGTTGTACTTTTTCAGCCTTAGGTGTATTCGTTTTTTCTAATGATTCTTCAACACTTTTTTTGGTACCTTGTTCAGCAGGGGGAGCAAAAACACCAATCATAGCAAATGAAAAAAGACTGACAGCAACTCCATAAAGACTGATTTTGCCTCGACTTAATGGAGATTTTCCACGTACAGCAGACAATGATGGTTTGACCAATAAAGTGATGGTTGCAATAACTGAAACCAAAAAAATCATAAAGAATAGAAGTGCCAAAGAAATCCCTCACTAAAACAGATTATTATAAAAATAGTGAATCATTATATTGACATAGTGATTCACTATCGGCAACATGTAAAGACGCAGCAAAATCTGCGTACAGATGTGGAAGTCTGTTAATTCATCCCAAAGAGCAGAAAACATCCGCTCATATGCGGCTTTTTTTTGCCTATAATGGCTGATCGGCTATACTTGTTATGGTAGATCGGGCAGGGTAAATCGTGTATTCGATTTAGCCGTTTCTTTGGGTACGGTACTTCCACCCCTGTTCGGTCTATCACCATTCTGTGGAAGGAGTGGCGGTAGGTTTGCAACGAACTTACCCAAAGGAAGTAAGTCATGAAAAAAACTATCCAAGTCATTGAACACACTCCAATCAATAACTGGCACGATTACAAACAACGCCAGAAACAACGAAAATTCGCCCTAATCCGTAAAAATTTTATTGATGGTTTTGCAGCCCTAAGTACCGTTGTATTTACGGTTTCATTATTCTTTTTGGGAGGGCGATAAGTCATGAATACAGAATTAATCCCATACGTTCCCATTGCCCCTCGCGTTCAATCAAAACATCGGGAGCTTGTCGGAATCTGCGTTTTGTTCTTTGAAATTATAGACAGATCTGTATATTTATCTGTTAAAATCAATCACGTACATGACAAAGGGTGGCTCGCAATATGTCCAGATCAAATCAATGATCTTGCAAACGAGTTACAACTAAAACCTATCAACGTCCAAGAGTTAAAGAATGCTCTTGAGAATCTGATTTATCCCAAATTTATTGGCGAAAAAACCATTCAAAGCCCTATCTGGAACAATGTGGAAGTCACCGTATGGGAATTCCAATTAAATCAGATTGATAGGGTAGAGGAAATGAAAACGACTTATACAGATGCGTCACTGAATATTGACAGCTCACTTGGCGCGCTACGCGTTTGGAGAAAGTCGCTAGAAGCTTCCACTGGTGATAAAGATGTCATTTATAACAATAACGATTTGATCTTTCTGATACAGGATCTGGAACACAAGCTAGAGAAAGTCCAGCGATATGTCGAAGATACTGAGTAAATAAAAAAAGCCTCCATAAATGGAGGCTTTCTCAATTTTAATCATACTTTTTCAAGATCTTTGGCATAGGTTTTACTTAGACCTAAAAGAGCAAGCTGCCCATCGGGTGATAACTGTCTATATGCCTTCAATAGCAAACTTTCCTCACTTGTGAGTCCAGCATAGTCTGGATCAATACCTAAGAGCACGTAGCGAATATCTACACCATTCTTATGCAGATTGTGTAAATAGATCCACTGGTCAGGCACATTACCACGTACGTATGCACCTAAAGTATTGTCACTAGCACCTATTTCTCTCGAAAGAGGCTTCGCTTTCAAATTCTTTTTTTCAAGCTCCTCTTTAAAACGTATCGCTATCTCCGCTTGAATAGTCGGGATATCAGGCATAAAAATATTTCCTTTTTATGTTTAAAGGTAAAAATTCTGTGCTATAGTGATTCATAGCAAATCACTATGTTCTAAGGATAACGTATGAGCACAGAAAAAACACCTCCGTACCTTACCCGTGCCCCCAAGCTGGAAGAGCCTCGAAAAAGCGTAATTATTTACTTACCCCTCAATGAATATAACGAAATCACAGGTTTGGCCAAAGCCACCAATCGCAGTAAATCAAGTATCGCTGGCGAACGCTACAACGTAGGCAAAGCACAAGAGGGCTAATCAGATGCATCATTTCAAACAAAAACGCGAGCACCGGTACAACGTCAACTTAAACGATGACGAAGCAAAGCTATTCGATTTATTGAACAAAATGACAGGCGAGCATACGGGGGTAATCATAAGAAACCTCGCGTTAAAGCAAGCACTTGCCCTATTAACATCAGATGATTCGGTTGATTTTAGTCTAGATAACATCCTAAACAAAGGCACGCTTGAGCACCTCCAAGGGAGCTGAATATGCCGACAAATAAAACTGTAGCTCTCACAGAAAGAGAAAGGGTCATCATCGAAGAGGCCAGAGTTCAACTAGGACTCGAATCGATGGAAGAAACAATCGAATTTCTTTATCGCCAACGACTTAAAAATAAACTTTTTAGCCTCGCTGGACGTGAAATCGTCAAAAAGAAACGTAGCTTGTAGAAGAAATATGTATCCAGAAACTCAAAGCTTGATTGTAGATCGGTTGCACAACGACTACGGTTTTAAAGTTAAAAACGGTAAATTACGTGGCGGACGTTGCCCTGAATGCAATCATAAAGAGCGTTCGGCTTGGGCACATGCTGAAGCACCATGGGTCGTGTTCTGCCCACGTAAAGTTGAATGTGGGAAAGAGATCTCGATTCGAGATCTTTATCCCGACATTTTCGAAAAGTGGGAGAAACGTTTTAAACCCACTCAAGAAGATCCCAACAAAACCGTGAATGCCTATCTAGTTGAAGGGCGTGGTTTTCCTCTGGAGAAACTTTCTGAACTGACTTATTCACAGGAATATTATAGAAGCCCTGATCATGATCTTGGCTCAGTTACATTACGCGTTCCGATTACGGATGAAGAGGGCAACGAAGGCTGGTGGCAGCGTATTCTCGATGATCATGGTGTATTGCAGAAAACTACGGTTAAATACAAGTGGGAGTCTAAGACACATGCTTGGATGACACCAAATACCAATTATATTGATTCAAAAGAAATTTGGATTACTGAAGGCATTTTCGACACGATCGCGCTTTGGCTTTCAGACATCACCAGTTTTTCTGCTTTAACAAGCAATAATTACCCCTCTATATTTCTTAATTTATTAGCCAGCAAATGTGATGGTTTAGGTAAACCTCGACCAAAACTGGTATGGGCGTTTGATAATGATCAAGCTGGCCATGATGGTATTTTTAAAAATTTAGCATTAGCCGCAGCGGATGGTTGGGAGTGTGAAGTTGCATTACCACCTGGTGGACGTAAAAAGACAGATTGGAATGATCTTTATAAACAAAACCGCCTCACTTTTGGCTATTTAGAAACATATAAATATTACGGCTCTTTACTTATAGCCGAAAAAGCTGTGGATAAAGGCATACTTATCTACAAGCACAAAGGAACTAAATCATTTCCTTTTGATTTCAATAATCAGGTGTATTGGTTCAAGCTCGATATGGACAAATACGATGACTATATGAAAAATATCAAAGCTGACCCAGATGACAATGAAGATTGGGCAGAGGAAGAAAAAGAAAAAGCTATAACAGAACGTCGAGATGCAGCGATTTTGGCTGCAGCTGAAGCCAAGTTAATCATGGATTGTAGACCGCGTGGTTTGTATTACCAATACATGGCTGAAATCGACGAAGCCGACTATTACTTCCAGATAGATTTCCCTCGCGGTGCCAAGACCATAAAAAATACATTCAGCGCAGGGCACATCTCGTCAGCTTCAGAGTTTAAGAAACGTCTTTTACACATTGCACCAGGTAAATTTTACAAAGGTAACAGCAATCAACTTGATGCATTTTTAGAGCGTGAGCTCACCGATATTAAGCGCGTTCAATTGATCAATTACATTGGCTACCATGCCGACCAGAAAGCCTATGTTTTAGGTGAATTAGCCTACCAATCAAGTAAACAGTTCAGACTAAACAAAGAAGATTATTTCGAACTCCCAAACAAAACTAACCTAAAGTGCAAAGCCCCTTTTGCTTTAGAAATTAATCCGAACTTAACAGATTATAAAAAACAATGGATTACTGATTTTATCGATGCGTACAGCGTTAGAGGTCTCATCACATTAACGGCATTTTTTGGCAGCTTATATGCCCAACAGATCCGCAAAATGCATAAATCTTTTCCATTCTTTGAAGTGGTCGGTGAACCTGGTACGGGTAAATCCACCCTGCTTTTATTCTTATGGAAATTGTTTGGTCGAATCAAATATGAAGGTGTCGATCCAGTTAAATCCACCAAATCAGGCTTAATTCGTACCTTCAGACAAGTTTCAAATTTGCCAGTGGTATTGATTGAATCAGAGCGTGAAAACGAGAAGGGAACAATTAAGCAGTTCGATTGGGATTCTCTTAAAACGTTATTTGATGGTGGATCGCTCGGTGCACAGGGGATGAAAACGGGTGGTAATGAGACCTACGAGCCACCATTTATGGGCACGATCATTATCAGCCAAAATGCTGAGGTTGTATCGACTACGCCAATTATGGAACGTATCGTTCACACCAAATTTTGGAAGAGCCAACTCACAAAAAACAGTCTATATGCATCACGCAGACTCGATAAATACGAGCCAGAGGATGTCAGTCAATTCATCCTGCAATGCTTATCAAAGGAAACAGCGATCTTAGAAGCCTACAAGCTTGGCTTTGAAAAATATGATGCCATTTTGCACCAGGAACAAAACAACATCCGCAGTTCACGTGTGGTTCAAAACCATGCCCAATTTATGTCGCTATTTGATGCCCTTTGCAAACATGTTTGCGAGGTTCCATTAGAGATCCAAAAGCAAGTTCATGCCGAATTTATTGCAATGGCTCAAACACGGGACAAAGTGATCAAGTCAGATTCGATCATTGTTCAGAATTTCTGGAACACCATTGAAGAAATGGAAGATTCAATAACTAAGGTTCAGCACCATGACAGCGTTGTGAATCACTCTGCCAAAGCTGACATTTTTGCGATCAATTTTGCTCATTTATACAAAGTCGCAGCGGATTATCGATATTCACTTCCAGAAGTAAACGAATTGCAGACTGCGTTACGTCACAGTCTTCATTACCGCTTTGTCGAGGCCAATAAAGCCATTCAAAGCAAAATCACAAGTTCAACAAAACGATGCTGGATCTTTGAAAAACCAGTGTCATCACGGGATTAATCCCATTTTTAAGGAAAATCACTATGTATAAGTTAAATATTTCAACACCAGCATTTCTGCATGCTTCGTTACCAATATCGATGGAAGTTGGTGAATTTCTAATAAATCGTTTGAATCAATTAGACAGTCAAACTATTCACCGCGATGAATTACAACAAAAATTGGGCTATCCCGTTGGTGTTGGCTCTAACTCAGGTTCGTTCTTACAGAACATATATAACTTTACTGATGCGATTTTAAAAGAATCAAATGCTCATCGTTTTACCGTTCAAATCGAAGCAATCCCAGCACATCAAAAAGTTGATTCAATTTTTAAAGGTAAAGATTCAATTCCAGAGGAGGGACGTTCAGTCATTGTAATTTTTGTGGATCAAAGAATTGAATCCGATGTCAGATATTGCGCTGGTTGCAAGGAATGGCATGCAAAAAATGGCAATGTGAAAGTCACCCGCATACACAAGTGGGCATATACAGAAGATTTCTACAATTTATTGAAATTGCCTGAATTTCCTGAAGCTGAATCTAAAAGCAAAGAAGATAAAAGTATGGAGGATATTTCAAATGATTTAGCACGACTATTTTTACTCAAAGCACTCTTGGGCGCTGCAAAGTCTAGATCTGAAAACCCACGTTCATTTTTCTAATATTTATAGGCACACATACAAAAGCGGCCACTTTTGTATGTGTCACACAACTACCGGAGAGCAATTATGCAAAATGATTCTACAGTACAAACCGAACAAGCGGAAATTCCAGCTTACTTACAGTGTGAGCCACGCACATTCAAAGTCAAATTAAACCACTGGCATGAGGATACTTGCGAGCTTGAATTTACAGTTGTCATTAAATGTATTGATGACGAACTACATGAGCACAATAATTTTTGGTCTGGCCATAGAGGTCGACTCAGTGAAAACGATGGGGACATTGTTGCTGTAATTTTAAAAATGATCGGAAGAAGTGTCTTCTGGTGGTGCTATGAAAATAATTCAAATTCATTACATGAAAAATATGGAGTTAATTCAATTTTTCATCAAGAAGGCTGGTTGTCAAACTGTTTTGAAATTACGAAATTATATTTTGAAAGCCATGTTGATGAAGATGATTTCGAATTTGAACCAGTTCAATCAGAAGGAGCATCTTCATGAGTAAATATGACGAAATGGACTGGAAATGCCGTCGCTGCCGTTGGGTAGGAAATCAAAAAGAATTGATTGGTAAATACAACAAAAAGCATGGCATGACAGACAATGTTTGCCCACGTTGTGAGTGTTCAGTTTTCACCCTTGTTGAACGTAAGGAGCAGTCAGATGCAAAACAATAAATTTCCTAGAAGTCTGATCGAAGACATGTTCAATTCCAATGTCACTTTTGAAACGATTATGCATATTCCAAGCCTAACTGCATCGGATTCACAAAATGTATCTGATCAATTTGAAGAGTTCCTTGGTGATGCATACGAAGATTGGACCAGTAAATCCCTTTTTAAACAGTGCCCAGCACTTGAATCAACACTTATACAAATTCGTGACAATGAAGAAATCATGCAATTTGCTGGGGAAGTAATTCAAGATTTTTACCGTGCATGTGATGATCTTGAGTTTCTTATCCTTATTTCAATTCGGATTCCATATAACTTCAAGTTTGATCAAGAAGGTAAATACAGATCAAACAGTTTGGGTGGTGCATTTCGTCAGCAATGGATCTTAGCCAAGCACATGATTGATGCTGCTGAGATTGCAGTAAAAAGAGCAGAGGATCTGCACCAGGAGGAAGAATCAAAAGCCCGTAAAGAACAAGGACTGGAGGCTCAATCATGAAATATAAAGTTGATCCAAAATTCAAGGAACATTACATCGAATTGGTGGGAGAGGATGATTCTGACTTCACGGTCGATAAGGATGGATTACTTGAGGATCGAGATGCATTCATTTGCCATGCAATATGGGAACTAAAAGAAGAGGAAATTAAAAAGTATCAAGAAACTCTTGAAAACTTACCACTTCAAAACGACTGCATGATCGGTCAAACGTGGTTTATGAAAGGTACACCAGTTGCCAATCTGATCAAACATGCAGAAAGTGTTTATAAAGCTGAATCCGTTGCTCAAAACTCTAAGATCCAATTTGGTACGGACGATAATAAGACCTGGTGGGCACATGACGTTCCATATTTCGGTACAGTTCAACTAGATCTAATTGAAGAACATGGCTTGATCGAATGGGACATCTATTTCAACGAATGTTGGCAAGGTCCATTTGAATCTAAATCCCGATGTATTCAACATCTTGAAGAGTGTATCGCTGAAAAACGAGAAGAAGCGAAAGAGGGATAACCATGTCTACAAAAAAATATCAGGTACGGATTCGTAAAGATTTATCCAATAGCCCTATTCAACAAAAAGCAGCTTCATTGCTTGGAGCTTGTGCAGTTTCTGAGATTAGAACTCTGATAGGAAAGTTCCAAAATCTTAATGATGCGTTTGAAAAAATGGCAACTGTTAAAGAATTAGAAGAGTACGAAATTATTTCAATCATTCTAATTGATACAGATAACAGTGAGCAGCTGGGCGAAGATTTTGACTGGGAGGGCGAAGCCCATGTCTAAATATCAATGTAAATGTGGTGGTCTTATCCTTCCAAACTTTGATTTATACAAGGTGGATGATGAAGTAAATTTCATGATCCAAAAAAGAAAGCGTATTGGTAATGGTGAAATTCTTGTTAATCAAACAGCCTACCAAGGAAAAATTACCAAAATTGATGGCGATGACATCACAGTCAAAGCTGCAGTACGTACTTATGTGCTTTCACGTTATGAAATAACTCCAAAAGATGCACCAGGACCAATCGAATATTTCCGCCTAGGTAAATGCCGATGTGAATTGGATCAACAGGAGCTATCAGCATGAATATGGCAGTCTTAAATCTTCAAAAGGTGGGTAGACCAACCAAATTAAAAAGCACCCACGGTACCTGGTGGGATTCAGAATTAATCGTTCTGGAAACTATGCTCGAGGAGCACAAAACATTTACTGAAATTGCAGATGTGCTGGATTGCACACCGAAGCGCGTACGTCAAAAGGTGGATTGGCTCAGAGCCAAAGGATTACCACCAAGCAAAGGCGGTCGACCAAGACATGCGTTTCGTCGTACTAGAGGCAGTTGGTGGGATTGTGAAGTTGCGGTTTTAAAGGCCATGCTTCAGGAAAAATTCAAGGTTCCTTACATTTCTGAAGTACTGGATCGAGACACTAATTGTGTTCATACCAAAATTAAATATTTACAGACTAAGGGGGAGCTATGAGAGGCGTAAACAAAGTTATTTTGGTCGGCTCGCTTGGAGCGAACCCCCAATCTAAAAATTTTCCGAATGGTGGCTCTTATGCTCAATTTTCTATCGCTACATCCGAACGCTGGCAAGACCAGCGTTCAGGGGAATGGCGTGAAAATACAGAGTGGCATCGTATCGTGGCATATGGCCGTTTAGGTGAGATCGCGGTGCAATATCTTGCCAAAGGCGCAAAGGTTTATATCGAAGGATCTCTTCATACACGCAAGTACACCGATGAAAAGCGAATCGAACGCTATGTGACTGAAGTAAAAGTAAGCCAGATGCAAATGCTCGACACTCAGCCGATCGCTAACCCAGTATAAGGATAACAATGATGGATTTTCAAAATATTGTGATCGCACGTCAGGCGATCACAGACAAACATGGTACCAGTAAACCCCAACTGACGATCCTAAGAGAAATGGAATGTCCTGTGTGTACAAAGGGCAAAATTAGCTATCAAATTAGTGCACACAATGGCCATATCGCTGCCGAATGTTCTACCAATGACTGTGTAAGATGGATGGAATAATTATGTACCCAAACCAAGGTTTAATTTTCGATACAGAAACCCACAAATTACATGGCGACATCATCGAAGCTGGTGCATTAGATTTCACGTTTGAGAATGGTGAGCTAAAGATCGGATATGAGCATGATCTTGGCAGATTCAAACCAAGTGAATCTATCGGTTTAGGTGCTATGGCCGTGCATCATATCTTTGATGAGGATCTAAAAGACTGTAAACCATTTACAGATTTCAAAATCCCAGTGAGATTAAATACTCGGTATTTGATTGGCCATAACATTGATTATGATGTCCAAGCTATGAATAGAACAGGTTTTGATTTCAATGCCCAACTGTTTCAACCTTTTGAAGCAATTTGTACGCTAGCGATGGCTCGACGTTTATGGCCACAATTGGAAAGCCATTCATTAACTGCCCTTGCATACCATGTCAGTGAGAATAAAAGGCAAACTCGTGTTTGTCTAAAAGAAGCACATAGTGCAATTAATGATTGTTACACGACCTTTGAAATTTTAAAGGCCATAGTCGAAACGGCAGGGCTTAAAGACATGGAGGATCTCGCTGCGTTCTCATATAATTCTCGGACCCCAACGCATATTTTTTATGGCGATTACAAAGGCTACGCAATTTCTGACTTACCCGATCAAGTCCTAGATGATCTTATTTCCAAATCAGATGGACATCTATTGAGTTCATTGCGGACTGAATCTTTTAGACGAAGTGAACTCCCTTTCTGAACCTATTAAACACCTCAAATGCGCCTCCGAATGAGGCGCATTTTTTTTACAATAAGTTTATGTGATTTTTAGGAAATATTATGGCAGCGGGTATCGAGTGTCGTGGCAATAGCCTACGAATGTGGATTCTCAACAAAGGTGAAAAACTTAATGAGCCTTTAGACTGGCCAGCGACTCCTGAACATACAGAAAGAGCCAAACAATGGGCAGAGTTGATCACCTTAGAAATGAAAATGGGAAAATTTGAGCTTTCAAGACATTTCCCAAATTCAAAAAATTTAAAGGAAAACCAAATTTCATTTTATGCAAAAATTTACTTAGATGACATTAAAAAGGAAGTGGCTCCGAGTACTTATGCTTCGTATGAAGGGCATGTGAAAAATCACATAAACCCCAAATGGGGCAGACTTCACCCAGAAGAAATTGAAACTAAACAGGTAAAAAAGTGGATTAAGCAACTGAAGGAAACGCATAGCAGTAAAACGATCCGTGAAATTATTACGAGATTCTCTCAAGTCCATGCAGTATGGCGTGACGAGAATAAAGTAGCCTTTGATCCATTCCAAAATATCACCATTCACCAGGCGGATACTCCAGAGCCAGATCCATTCACTAAAGCTGAAATCAATCGATTACTTCAGACAGAAACGGATCTCGATATCGAGAACCTCTTACCTTGCCTTTTCTGGACTGGACTATCCATGTCGGAACAGATCCCGATCGCATGGGAGGATATCGACTTAGATAAAGGTACGATCCAAATAAACCGGTCTTATGTTCGTGGCGTTTATCGTGTGACCAAGAATCGTCGTCGTAAACGTGAAATTAAACTGTTACAGCCAGCATTAGATGCATTGAAGGAGCAATATCATTTTTCAGGTAACACACGCACCCAAGTGATTGAAGTACTCCAGCGCGATAACCACAGCTATAAGGAGGAACGTTTAAGGTTTGTTTGGCTCAATCGCGAACGGTCGACACATTTTGAATATCACGAACTACGTTATCGATGGGGCAAACATCTCAAAAAAGCCAAGGTTCGCAAACGTGGAATTAACCAAGGACGACATACATTTGCTAGTCAATTATTATCCAGTGGCCAAGTACCTCCAGAGTGGATCGCGGAGCAGCTGGGCCACGCTGATACATCCATGATCTATAAGCATTACGGGAAACTGATAGCAGAGGATATGCCAGACTATTTGTCAAAAATTAATAATTATATTCAGCAGTAATAATGTGAATAGTAATTCACTAAAAAATTACTCCAGTTAGTCACTTATAAGTACCTGAATTTTTTAGGTACTTTTTTTTTATTACTCCATTACTCGACGAAAAATAGCATCCCATATCAATTCGGCCACACCAAATCTAGCGATCGTTGTCCTGGTGCAATGGTAAAGATTTATCAGTGAAAGTGGCCAGACATTCCCATATTTGACTGTTTTAGGCATTCTTGAATTTTAAGTAACTGTTATATATTGATTTATTTTTAATTTGTGTGGGGTTCGAATCCCGTCATTCACCCCAATTTCGGAGCATAGCACAGCCTGGTAGTGCACCTGGTTTGGGACCAGGGGGTCGTAGGTTCGAATCCTACTGCTCCGACCATCATCTTAAAAGATGAGATAAAATACCGCTAAGTTAGCGGTTTTTTTACGTCTGGATTTTTTAAATTTAATAGCTTAAATTGAGTCCGTAGCCGTAGGTCGCGGCGTACCAATTCACGATAAATGTAGAGATTAAAAATACAAGAACTAAGATCATGATGAATTTATAGCTCGCTTTTTTGGCTGCTATAAGATAACCAGCCAACATGCTTAAGATGAACCAAAACCAAGTATAGATCATTAAAAAGTTCTTAAATGAACCACTGCAACCTTCTATACATGGCCTTTTATGTTTTAATAAGTTAATAAAAATTTCATGCGAAAGTTGCATTAAAACAATGATAATGATGAGACTTAAGATAGGGTATATAATCTTTTTTATCATTTGACCTCAAAAAATAATATTCGCTTGGATTGAGCATAATCCGTATATTGATATCGACCTATATTCATTCTATTTATACCAAAAAAGAATCTAGGTACTGTTGTCCAATTATTGGTTAGCCTAAAATTATTCCATAGATCTATATGTCCTCCAGAGGCAATATCTCTAAGCTCTTCTAGCCCATCTCTTTGCCAAAAGTCTCCAAAGTAAACAATTCCTGTACGGCCTTTAATTTTTTTCTGCCAATCTTTGCCAGTGATATCCTCCGCTGGGCCGATACCACAAACTGGACGTGTTTGTAACCACTGGGCAAATTCATTTGCTCTTGTTGAGGTGGGTAATCCTTTTAAAAGTAAGCGACCAATAGTTGCTTCATTTTTTTCTGGTTTTATTAGTTTTTCTGAGAAAGAAGTCATTTTTATACCAGTGCGATGAAATGTAACACTCATTCGAATTGCACATTGATTTTCAAACTCGTCAGGTATTTTTCCATTTACAGTATAAGGTGGAGTTTTGTCACCATAGTAATTATCCCATAACTCTTTAAATGTTATTGGCACAATACCCACCATACTACAAGCCGCAACAGAACCTCGTTTGGGATTTGTTTTAACAGTCCCCGATTGATTAACTGGCATCACCACCACGCTTGGTGAGTGCTTCTTCACCTAAATAGAGTTTATAAGAAGCATGTCCCTCGGTTTCAATCCGTGGCAGTTTCCCATCAGTACCAATTGTGCCTTGAAAGATTTTACCGTCAGCTGTTTCGATCAAGTAGGGCATACCTTCGGCAAAACTAAACTCAGCTGCCACTTGTTCATCGAAAACCTGAGGGCTGCTGGTATTGAGGAAGTTGCTAACAGCGGATGAACTATTCGGGCCTGTACCGATTCCGTTATCTCTCACCACAAGGCTTTGATTCGGGAAAAAGGTTGCGCCGCAAGTGGCTTTGTCACCTGCCATAATAATTGTTCTAGTGCCTGCCATTAAAAAGCCTTTGCCTGAGGATTGAGCTGTAGCCATCACTTGGCATTTGGGGCAATAGTGCTTCATTCCTTCTACATGTGCTGGAATCCCTTCAATGAGAAAGGTGTGATCTGCCTCTTGTACTATGCCACCGTGGTCTGTATGACAACCTTTGGTGATGAGTGCCTTCATTATTTTATCCAGTAAATAATATTCAGTTATTTGAAAAATTTGTTTTAATAAAACTAATAAGTGATTTATTTACTTGGTTTGGCTATTCAAAGTAAAGTGGAATGCAAACATTGTCCTGATGTGTTAAAGGAGTAAGTTTGAAGTGTTGATTGATGAGTCCATTCTGAGCCTTTTGCCAGTTTTAAATAGACATGAATGAATATTATTAGGAGGTGACTTATTGGCTTCTGAAAGATTGCATTTTTACTGCAAGGGCATTGCTTGATTTGGCTATTGCGCTTTGAGGATGATCCAGTTAAGTTGCTTATATTGATATGAATTGGTTAGACAACTACAACAGTATTTAAATGCCGTGTTCGGCATAATGCTTCCACTTTTTAAAAAGAAAAAACAGAGTATAGCGATGACAGAAACAGCTTTTGATTTTGTAATTATAGGTGGTGGTTCAGCAGGATCGGTACTGGCTGGGCGATTATCAGAAAATCCAAATATTTCGGTATGTTTATTAGAAGCTGGTGGTGATGGCAATAGTTGGTTGGTGAATACACCTTCAGCAGCAGTGATTAGTATTCCGACTAAAATTAATAACTGGGCTTTAGAAACCATTCCACAAAAAGGATTGAATGGCCGAAAAGGCTATCAACCGCGAGGTAAGTGCTTAGGTGGAAGTTCTGCCATCAATGCAATGGTGTATATCCGTGGACATCGCAGTGACTACGATCATTGGGCTGCTTTGGGTAATGCGGGATGGTCTTATGACGATGTTTTACCATATTTTATAAAATCAGAGCATAACGAGCGCATTCGTAATGAATATCATGGGCAGCATGGTCCACTTAATGTCAGTGAATTACGTTCAGATAATCCTTATCAAAAAACTTTTGTTGAAGCTGCGAAGCAGGTGAATTATCCACTCAATGATGATTTCAATGGTGCAGAACAAGAAGGACTCGGTGTTTATCAGGTCACGCAAAAAAATGGCGAACGCTGGAGTGCTGCCCGAGGTTATCTATTTCCTCATTTAGGCCAGCGCTCCAATCTACATGTGATTACCAAAGCTTTGGTGTCAAAAATTGTGATTGAAAATGGTCGTGCTGTTGGGGTCGAATATAAACACAATGAACAAAGCACAGTTGTTCGAGCCAAGAAAGAAGTCTTATTGTCAGCAGGAGCATTCCAGTCACCACAAATCTTGATGCTATCTGGTATTGGCCCACGTCAAGAGCTTGAAAAGCACGGTATTCCCGTTGTTAAAGATTTGGCGGGTGTGGGTGAAAACCTGCATGACCATCCAGACTTTATTTTTGCTTATAAGACCAAGCAAATGGAGGGAACCTTTGGGGTGTCAGTGGGTGGAAGCCTAGATCTAGTCAAGCAGATTGGACGTTATCGTAAAGAGCGTCGCGGTTTGATCACCACCAATTTTGCTGAGTGTGGTGGTTTCTTAAAAACTCGTCCTGAGCTGGATAAGCCAAATCTACAACTGCATTTCGTGATTGCGGTGGTGGATAACCATGCGCGCACCATGCATATGGGACACGGGATTTCATGCCACGTCTGTTTGTTGAATCCGCGTGCGCGTGGTTCAGTCAAACTCAGTGGTAAACATGTGGATGATCCATTGCTGATTGACTTTAAATTCCTTGAGGATGAACAAGATCTTCAGGATATGGTCGATGGTTATAAAGTCACGCAAAAGTTAATGAACGCACCCGCTTTAAGTGAAAAAATTAAAGAGGATATGTTTACCGCCAATGTGCAGTCTGATGATGAAATTCGTGAGATTTTACGCCAACGTGTCGATACGGTGTATCACCCAGTCGGCAGTTGTAAAATGGGTGTGGATGAGATGGCCGTGGTTGATCCTGAACTGAAAGTCTATGGTATTGAGGGACTGCGAGTTATTGATGCCTCCATTATGCCAACCGTGGTGAATGGTAATACCAATGCACCGACGATTATGATTGCTGAAAAAGCGGTGGACTTAATTCGTCAAACGTGGAAGTAAACTTAAACGATCAGTAATTGGAGCTAAGCTAGAAATATCTTAGCTCTTTTCATTTTCAGCGTTGTTGCGTGGCGTTTCCAACATACGTGGAAAGGTGAAGTTATAATTTTCCAGTGCATAGCGAAACAATTGAGCAGGGCGCTTGCCGACAATTTTTTGCTGTCCTGTTTCTTCAACTGCACCTGCTTCCTGCATACGCCGTCTGAATGATTTCTTTTCTAATGTATGACCTAAAATAATTTCATAAATGGTTTGTAATTCGGTCAGGGTAAAAAGCTCAGGCATGAGACTGGCGGGTAGAGCGGTGTAACGGGTTTTGTTGCCAAGGCGATCATAAGCGAGTTGGAGCAGTTGTTGATGATCAAAGGCTAAATCCAGTTGTAATGCTTGATCGATCGGAAGCCATTGACTATGCTCAGTGGTGTGACTTGCTTGAATTTCAAATTTGTCAAAATCAATCAGGGCAAAATATAAAGCGGTAATCGACCAGCCGCGTGGATCACGATGTTGATTGCCAATGGTTTCGACTTGTTCTAGGTAAGGGGAATGAATCCCTGTTTTTTCAAGTAGTTTGCGGTGTGCCGTTGCCATTAAGTCTGGGTCGGTTTTTAAATCGACAAAGCCACCCGGTAGCGCCCATTTGCCTTTTTCGGGAAAGTTGGAGCGCTGAATCATTAAGACTTGTAATTGACCTTTTGCCACAGAAAAAATTGCCATATCGACCGTAAACAGTGGGGTGTCATAGTCTGTTTTTTGGTAGTGGGCAAGGTATTCCTGTTCGGACGTATAGGTCATTTGGTGTTATCTCATGGATGAGTGAATCAAGTATAAAGGTTTTTATAGATTTGAATGTGCTGTTTATAAATGAAAAAACAGTTTAGCTTGTTTCGGCATAGCAACATTCGTCATCGAGAAATCAAAACTTTTGTGTATTGGCAATTGCATACTTTTGGGGATAAGGCCTAAGCAAAAACTGTTCATTGCTGCGGTTAGTTGATGCTGCATCCTGAGCCCAGTTCAAAATAGCATTCTGAATTTCGTGCAAGATTGTTAAATGGGCGGCATTCATGCCGCCTGTCATGATGTAACGTAGATGAACTGCAAATTAGAGGTCTTGATATTGCTTAGACCAATCTCTCCCGAATTTGATCGAGCGAGCATTCTCTTAACAATTGACCATTTTCAAATACTGTTTGCAGTGCCCCCATCTTCTCCTGTTCAAAGCTTTGTTGATCAAAGAGCTCAAAACCATTTTCGGTTTGTTCAACCCGTAATAAGCCCTTGGCTGATTTTTTAACACCCGAGTCGGTCACTGGATCTTTAAACAGTTCGCGACCGACGCCATTGACCTGCCCCCACGTGGCTTTTACAGCAAAACCAAAGCTATCGCGAGTCAAATAGTTATAGGTATAGCTGCCAATTCCAAAAACCAGATTGTTGGAAGCAAAGCCTTTGGCTTCCAAACCTTTTAAGATATTTTGTGCACGTTCTAGGGTAATTGAGTCACCATAGATTAAGCCAACACGCTCATTCAGTACTTTATAGCCTTGCGTTGTTTCTGTGCCGCCAAAAATCTCCCATAAACATTGCACTGCACCTTTATAAGCAGGACTATCTCGCTCAGCATCAGGATCGCCGCAGATAATTTTCACGGGATCACCTGAGTCAGGGCGAAACACCACTTTGGCGAGTCCGAGGGCATTCGGTTGGCGTTTTAAAATCTCTGCTTTTAATTCCACGCTAAACTCGGTAATCACACGCCAGAAATCCCAAGTATCTGAAACGATACTGACTACCCCAGCAGGATAAAGCTCACAGATCAGGCGTCTAAAGGTTTCGATTTCACTTTCTTCACTGCCCATACACATCACACTGTGTTCTGTTGCAGGCACTGAAACACCGATGACACCAGTGGCGTTATAATATTCTTCAGCATAGTCAATTGATGCAACTGAATCGGTACCGATAAAACTGGTCAAGTGCCCCACGCCTGATTGGGCTGCATCATAGATCCCACTCATCCCACGGCTACTAAAATCATGGCCTTGAACAGCAACAAAGTCTAAAGGTGCACCTGTTTTTTCTGCATATTGGGTCAACAAGCGTTTGTATTCATAGGCAATGCTGGCGGTGGTACAGCTTTTCCAGAGTTCGGCACTGAGCACGGTTTCAATATAGTTGGTTAACCAAAAGAAATTCGGATCAGTATTGATGATGGTCAATACTGGTACTTTGATATTGACGCGGCTACCTTCTGGCAAGGCTTTAATTTTTAATGGTAAATAACCAAGATCGTGCAAGGCTTCGATGTGCTCGACGGGCACAGCACCTTCACCTAAAGCGTTGTCCATACGGCGTTTATAGGCTGCCACCACTTTGGCTTTAGCTTGATTGAAGAAGCCTTCATTCCAAGTTTCAATCAGAAAGTGTTTGATAAAGCCTTGCAGACCAAAGAACACAATCTTGTCATCAAAGTCAGGCAGCATTTTGGCTAAACGTGATGAACGCGGGGTAAAGTTGGCATAGACGTATTCAGTTCCCACTGGATACTGGCGACGGTGGTCTGCTTTATAGAAATCAATTGCATTGAGTGGGTTAATTTTAATACTCATTTTTATCGGCCTTTTGCTTTAATCTTGATTTTGAAAATTGATGATATTGAGTTTGCTTGCTTCTGCTTGTGGCAGGCTATTGCTGGTAAAGAGCTGATCGACCAAGCCATCAAATACCGCGAGACCTTTGCTAAAAATGCCATGGGTGACATACAAAATAATGTTTTGGCAATTTAGGCTGCGTAGTTGTTTGGCAATACCAATAAAGGTGGCACCACCATCGCAAATATCATCGGTGATCACGGCTGTTTTTCCTGTCAAATCAGGGCTATCCACCGCCGTTGTTCTAATTTTGCCAGTGCTTGGATCACGTTTCTTTTCACAGTGAATCACTTCAATGGTCTGTTGGCGTTTCGGATTGATACCGTTTGCAATCGCTTGGGTGCGTTGTATTGCACCTGCATCAGGGCAGATCAATACCGTATTGTCGGCGCTTAAAATCTGCATTAATGCTGGGCTTTGCTGGATAATCTCAATCGGTTCAATATTGATTACCTGTTGGAAGCTGGTATTTTTGCGTAACAGCTCAAGGGTCACTGGGCTATGGCAATCCCACACCACAATTTTCTGACGTTGTCCCACAAATTTTTCGCTATTGCTATTCAATAGCTTGGTCATTAAATCTAGAGAGAAGGCCTGACCTTGTGCACAGATACGGTCTTGACGTGCATAGGGAAAATAAGGGATTTCCACCGAAAGGCGAGTGCCTTGTTCTAGTAACACATTTTCCAATAATAGATAATCCATCACATCTGTACTGTTCTGAAGTGAGGCTTTGATCTGCGTGTCAGCTTGTAATTGGTTCAATAACTCAGGTTGTAGTTGAATATGACGTTCACCACCTGAAAACTGCAAAAACTCGATGGGAACATTGGCTTGAGTTGTCATAAGTTGAATCGTCATTTTTAATTTCTCTTTTATAGTGGCTTAAAGCCAGTAAATATATAGTGTCATAAAGACACTATTAAATGCAAGGTTTAAATTTGATTGTTTTAATAAAAATAGGGAAGCAATTTAGAAAAATAGATTCATCTATTTGAAGTTAAAAGAGAATAATTTTTAAACTTTTTTTGAATCAATTGAGCGATTTTAAAATACATCATTTGCTGACTTTATTACTGCGATATATTGATATTTAGGTCATAGTTTTTGACAATTATCCTTGTCAGGATTGAGTCATGTGTTGTTTGCTTGGTACAGCAACGGGTCAAAGTGCTAAAAGCGAACAATGGGAATAAAACAAAAAAGGAAAGCATCCTATGAAATCTCTGATTTGTCATAACGCTGAGTTAAAACTGGAAGACAGCCTTCAATTGGTTCCTGCAAAGGGGCAAGTCTTACTTGAAGTGGTACGTTGCGGTATCTGTGGTTCTGATTTACACATGCAGCATCACTGTGATCATATGCATGATTTGGCAGCGCGAGTTGGCTTTAATGGGGTGGCAAAGTCCTCGGATAAATTGGTTTTCGGGCATGAGTTCTGCGGCAAAGTCTTGGATTACGGTCCAAAAACACGCCGTAAATTGAAAGCCGATACTTTGGTTTGTGCCATGCCCTTATTAAATGTCGATCCACAAGGCTATGTGCCGACGGGGCTGTCACCGAGTGCTTCAGGTGGTTATGCAGAACAGGTCTTAGTGCAATCCAGTTTGATGTTTGAAGTGCCGAATGGTTTAGATGCGGACAGTGCCGCACTGACTGAGCCGATGGCTGTTGCGCTGCATGCAGTACGTCGTAGTCGAATCAAGAAAAATGAGCCAGCGATTGTGATTGGCTGTGGTCCCGTGGGTTTGGGTGTGATTATTATGCTCAAAGCAGCGGGTGTCAAAACCGTAGTCGCCAGTGATTTTTCACCGAATCGCCGTCGCTTGGCCGAGCAGTGTGGTGCAGATATCTTGATTGATCCTAAACAGCAATCGCCATTTAGCAGTTGGAAAGAGCTTGGCTTATTGGGCAATGTCTCAGAAGCGATTAATATGGGCATGGGGATTTTTGATAAGGTTCAGACCTACTCATTACCGTGGGTGAATGCCATGCGTGTCGGGGATAAACTCGGGTTACTGCCAAAACGTCCGGTGATTTTTGAATGCGTGGGTGTGGCTGGGATCATGCAGCAGATCTTGGAGGGTGCACCTTTATTCTCACGTATTGTCGGAGTAGGGGTTTGTATGCAAAGTGATAAGATCGAACCTGCGTTGGCGATCAATAAAGAATTAGAAATCCAGTATGTGCTGGGTTATACCCCACTTGAGTTCCGTGACACCCTGCATATGATTGCGGAAGGTAAAGTTGATTGTTCACCATTGATCACGGGTGTGGTCGGTTTGGAAGGCGTCGGCAATGCGTTTGAGGCGCTGCGCGACCCAGAGCAACATGCCAAGATTTTGATTGATCCAAAACGTGCAGGTTCAACGATTGAACTGATCAAGCCTTAATATTCAAGATTCTAAAAAGCCGCTTTCAATGAAGCGGCTTTTTTATGTCAGAAGTCTTGATCCCGTTTGGATTAGAAACTTTTGGTCAATGACAGGGTTACGGTTGAATCAATCGGATTCGATACTTTGGCGTTGGGATTACCATTGCTGTATTGCTGATAAAAACCGTCTTTATCCCATGCTTTGCTATAGGTCAAGCTGCTTGAAAGGTTATATGGCAGTTCTTTGTTGACGGCAAAACTGGCATCTTGGAAGCTGGCTGCAGAAAAGTTTTTAATGCGTTGGTTGCCATAATGGGCATCGACAGACCAACCTTGCGTAATCGGTTGATGCCAATTGACATCCAAATACCCCGAGCCACGTGAATGCTTATTGTTGCCGACGCCCAAAGTATCCGAGTTATTGCCGAAATAATCTTGGGTATAGGTCATCGCATATTTAACGCTGAGTGGCCCATAGCTGATCTCAGGGATAATTTCCCCATAATCAAAACGGGTATGGCCGGTATCCGCAGTGGTTTTTGCCCCAGGATAATAGTAATAAGCGACTTTGGTGCCAACGGTGATATCACCAAAACTGTGGCTATAGCCAGTATATACATCCCACTCGACCGAGGCATCCCGAATAAAATGATCACTTACCGTCGATGCCCAAGTCCCTGCATAAAAACCGTTGGCATGGTTGTAATCCAGTCCACCTTGTAAGGCAGGTTTACCCCAAGTTTGTTGAAAACCGCGAGAAACGTATTGGCTGGCCGCAGTGATATTGGCCGAGTAGGGTGAAGGGGTTTCAGTGGCGTGGGTGCTTTGAAAGTAAAAAGCCAAAGGTGCAATTAAGAATAAAGTTTTTTTCATCATTTCTCCCTGAATGAAGTGAAACCCGAAGCTGAGCTTCGGGTATCCCCTGAGGAATATCTTCCTTATAGTATTGGACGTAACGGCGCTTGACGTACAGGTGCTGTACCCGCTTTGTAATAACCCGCTTCAGAGCGAGGGAGTTTCTTGCCACGGATTTTATCGGCAATTTTTTCTGCGATCATAATGGTGGTGGCATTCAGGTTACCAGTAATGATCAGTGGCATGATGGAAGCATCAACCACACGTAAGCCTTGTACGCCATGAACGCGACCTTGACCATCGACTACGGCCATATCGTCTTCGCCCATCTTACAGCTACATGATGGGTGAAATGCTGTTTCGGCATGGGTGCGGACGAATTCATCTAGTTCTGCATCGGTTTGGATATGTTTACCCGGACTGATTTCTTCACCACGATATGGATCAAGTGCAGGTTGCGCCATGATTTCACGGGTGATACGGATCGCATCACGGAATTCACGCCAGTCTTGTTCAGTTGACATGTAGTTGAACAGAATACTTGGATGCTCAAACGGATCTTTTGATTTCAGCTTGATACGACCACGCGACGGTGAGCGCATTGAACCGACATGGGCTTGGAAGCCATGCTCTTTTACTGCATTACTACCGTTGTAGTTAATCGCAACAGGTAAGAAGTGATATTGGATATTCGGCCAGTCAAACTCTTCCGAGCTACGGATAAAGCCACCCGCTTCGAACTGATTGCTCGCGCCAACGCCAGTGCCATTGAATAACCATTCAGCACCGATTGCAGGCTGGTTATACCATTGCAGTGCAGGGTAGAGTGATACAGGTTGCGTACATTGGTATTGCAAGTACATTTCTAAGTGGTCTTGCAGGTTCTCACCTACGCCCGGCAAGTCATGCACGACATCAATATCCATCGATTTCAGGAAGTTGCTTTCACCCACACCTGAGCGTTGCAAGATTTGTGGCGATGCAATTGCACCTGCACAGAGCAAGACTTCACGTTTCGCTTGTGCCTGTTTCATATTGGCTTTGTCTGCACCAATAATATATTCCACACCCACGGCCTGTTTTTGATTGAACAGGATGCGGTTGGTGGTGGCATGCGTGACGATGGTCAAATTCGGACGACCTTTGGCTAGATCCAGATAACCACGGGCTGTACTAGAACGGCGACCTTTTGGGGTCACAGTACGGTCCATTGGGCCAAAGCCTTCTTGTTGATAACCATTTAAGTCATCGGTACGTGGGTAACCTGCCTGTACGCCTGCTTCAACCATGGCATGGAATAAGACATTGTTGCCATTTTTAGGGGTTGCGACGGATACTGGACCCTTGTCACCGTGGTAGTCATTACCACCGATATCACGAGTTTCGGCTTTTTTGTAATACGGCAAGCAGTCTGCATAGGTCCAGTCTTCCAGACCTTTCATTGTTGCCCACTGATCCAAGTCCATGGCATTACCACGGATATAGCACATGCCGTTAATCAGAGAAGAACCACCTAAGCCCTTACCACGACCACACTCCATACGGCGATTGTTCATGTGTGGTTCAGGATCGGTTTCATAGGCCCAGTTATAGCGACGACCTTGTAAAGGAAAAGCCAAAGCAGCTGGCATTTGAGTACGGAAATCTAAACGGTAGTCTGGACCACCTGCTTCCAATAATAAAACAGTCACGTCTTTGTCTTCAGTCAGACGTGTTGCGAGCACATTTCCGGCAGATCCTGCGCCAATGATAATGTAGTCATATGCTTGAGTATTCATCGTTATCCCTTTTTCTATTCTTGAGGATGCCGATGCAATCATGGGATTGCTCGGCATTGAGGATTAATTTTGAGGGTGAAAGCTAAGGGCATTAGAAAATGCTGTGATACTCACCCAACTCAACTTGAACGGATTTGATACGGGTGTAATGACCCAAAGTGGTTAAGCCATTTTCACGGCCAACACCAGATTGCTTGTAGCCACCGACTGGCATTTCCGCAGGCGATTCGCCCCAGGTATTGATCCAGCAGATACCTGCTTCAAGTTGATGAATCATGCGATGCGCTTTGGTGATGTCTTGTGTCACAACACCTGCGGCTAAGCCAAAGGTGGTGTCATTGGCACGACGGATTACTTCTTCCTCAGTTTCATAGCTGAGAATGCTCATCACTGGGCCAAAGATTTCTTCTTGCACAATTGCCATATCATCTTGGCAGTTGCTGAATACCGTCGGGAGTACATAAGCACCTTTGGCTAAGTCGCCTTCAGTGGCACGGCCACCACCGATCAACAGTTTTGCACCTTGCTGTTTGCCTGACTCAATGAAAGACAACACTTTTTCCATATGCGGGAAACTGGTGAGAGGTCCGAAATTGGTTTGCTCAGCCATCGGATCACCGATACGGATACGTTTTACCCGTTCCACAACGGCTGCTTCAAAGTCAGCAAGCAAGGCTTTTGGTACAAACACACGGGTACCATTGGTGCAGACTTGACCTGAGCTAAAGAAGTTTGCCATCACTGCGATATCCGCAGCGCGGTCGAGGTTGGCATCATCACAAATAATCAGGGGGGATTTACCGCCCAGCTCCATCGTGACTTCTTTCAAGGTTGAACCCGCAGCACTGGCCATCACTTTCTTGCCTGTTTCGACACCACCCGTGAACGAGATTTTTTCAATCACAGGATGTTCAGTTAACCATTGACCGATATCACGACCCGCACCTTGGACCACGTTAAATACGCCGTCTGGTACGCCCGCTTCGGTATAGATTTCAGCAAGTTTAAATGCAGTCAGTGGGGTGGTTTCGCTTGGTTTGAAAATCATGGCATTACCCGCTGCTAGGGCAGGCGCAGATTTCCACATGGCGATTTGAATTGGATAGTTCCAAGCACCGATACCAGCCACTACACCGAGGGGTTCACGACGAGTATAAAAGAAGCTTGATTCGCGCAGTGGCACTTGCTCGCCTTGAATCGCGGTTGCAAGACCTGCGTAGTATTCGAGTACATCTGCGCCTGTTACGATATCCACAGTTGAGGTTTCGCTATAGGCTTTACCGGTATCGAGGGTTTCGAGCTGGGCAAGTTCGTCATTACGTTCACGTAAGATATCAACTGCACGACGTAAGATGCGTGAACGCTCCATCGCCGTCATCGCTGCCCAGATTTTTTGGCCTTGTTGTGCGCTTTGAACAGCCGCTTCAATGTCTTGTTGTGATGCTTGTTGAAGTGTTGCGATCACTTCACCGTTGGCAGGGTTAATGCTGTTAAATGTTTTGCCACTGGTCGCTGCGACATAACGTCCGTGGATATATAACTGGTGAACTTGTGCATCACTCATTCTGTTTCTCCTGCAAAGGCTTGTTCGCAAATTGAATTTGCGTTTTTACATAATCGTAAGCAATGGAACGGGCCAGTTGGCTGTCAAACTCGTCGTGACTACTTAAACTGCCGCGTAACCATAATCCGTCAATCAAAGCTGCTAATCCGCGAGCAGCGATGCTTGCCTGTTGTTTATCATCGACCAACATAAGAAAATAATGTTTCAAGTTGGAATACAGGCGTTGATCATTAATTCGTTGTAAACGTCCAAGTTCGGGAAGGTGCATACTGGCAGACCAAAAGTCTAACCAGACCCGCATGGCTTGTTTGTTGACCTGACTGATATCGAAGTTGGAATCAATAATGGCCTTGATCTGGCTTTCTGGATGCGTATCTGCTTCGGCTTTGTATTGGTCAGTCTTTTGACGCAAAACGTTGAGCATTTCTTGCATACAGGTATTGATCAATCCCTGTTTGTCACCAAAATAGTGACTCACAATACCAGTCGATAGTTCGGCCTTTTTTGCAATCTGTGCAATGGTGGTATTGGATAACCCCACTTCAGAAATTACATAAAATGCGGCGCTAATAATTTCTTCACGTCGCACATGCTCTGGTTTTACTCTACGCTTTGTCATGCTTATCCATTTAAAGCCCTGCCAAGGTGCTTTTTATTCAACATTTCTCGATGTAGAGCATCATAACATTTTTTTATCATACTTTTTATTGATTGAACGTTCAATCAATAAAAAGTATAATCTGTAAAAATCAATGAATTTTTGATTGGAAAGAATAGAAGTAGCGTAATAAATCAAAGATTCTTATGGATAAGGCGATAAGCAGAATTGAACACTTATCACATTATTTTTTAAGAAAAAACACCAATTGCAAGGAGCAAGAACATGGTGTCAGAAAGTAATGAAGGGTCCCCATCTGAACCTATACGTTTAAATTTGTTTGTTTTTTGGAGCTCCGCAATCAGTATCGGCATTTTTGGCCTATTGTTTGTGTTGTTTCCACAGCGCAGTCAGTTCTGGTTAACCTATATACAAGGGCAGGCCAATCAATTATTTGGCTGGTACTACATGCTGGTGATTGTAGTTTGTTTAGGTTTTGTCGCATGGCTGGCTTTTTCTCGGGTTGGGCAGATTCCTTTAGGTAAAGATGACGATAAACCTGAGTTTGGCTATCTGGCTTGGGTGTCGATGCTGTTTTCCGCAGGAATCGGGATTGCGCTGCTGTATTACGGTGTAGCTGAACCCGTTGACCATTTTATTCGACCGCCAGAAGGTCAGGGTGGAACCATTCAAGCCGCACGTGATGCCATGATGTATAGCTTTTTACATTGGGGCATTCATGGTTGGGTGTTGTATGCCTTATTGGGTGTGACACTCGGTTATTTTGCTTTTCGTCAGAACTTGCCATTGGCGTTGCGCTCTGCGCTGTATCCAATCTTTGGTGAACGTATTCATGGTTTGATCGGTGATTTTGTCGATGGTTTTGGGATTTTAGCCACAGTCATTTCTTTGGTGACGAATCTCGGTATTGGTGCTTTGGTACTGGTTTCGGGTGTACATTATCTCTTGCCTGAGATTCCAAATAACCAAACCACTCTAATTACGGTGGTGTTGCTGATGATGTCAGTTGCGACCATTACCACTGTGGTCGGGATTGAAAAGGGCTTGGCTTGGTTATCGCGTATCAATTTGCGTTTGCTCTATGCGCTCTTGCTGTTTGTATTCCTTACAGGACCAACCAACCATTTGCTCAATGGATTAGTACAGAACGTGGGTGATTATCTCGATCATTTTCTAGCGAAGAGCTTTGATATGTACCTCTACAATGCCAAAGCAGGTGAGTGGTTAGGTTCATGGACAGTGTTCTATTGGGCATGGTGGATTGCATGGGCGCCATTCGTAGGTATGTTTATTGCGCGTATTTCCAAAGGCCGTACCATTCGTGAAGTTGTGCTCGGTGTCTGTCTGATTCCATTAGGTTTTACGTTGGCTTGGATCTCGATTTTTGGTAACACCGCAATCTATTTTATTTTGGAACAAAAGCAAAAAATCTTAGGTGATCTGGTGTTAACCGATCCTGCTTTGTCCTTATTTAAGCTTCTCGAATTTCTACCATTCAATCCTTATGTTGCTGGGATTGTTGTTGTGATTTGTTTCGTATTGTTTTTGACCCCTGTGGGTTCTGGTACACTCATGATCGCAAATCTGTCCTCGAAAGGGGGTAGCAATGAAAGTGACTCACCGATTTGGTTGCGAATTTTCTGGTCTGTGGTGATTACCATTGTCAGTATCGGGCTGCTGTTGGCAGGGAGTTTTCACTCTATGCAAAGCGCTGTGGTGCTGTGTGGTTTGCCATTCTCCGTTATTATTTTGCTGTATATGTTTGGCTTGGCCAAAGCACTGAAACAGGATCAATTTAGTCCTACACCACCGCAAGTGATAACGCAGGTAACTCAGTCATCACATCACACCACTGAAAAATCAGAAATATTGTAATTCGGGTAAATAACTTTTGTTTTTCATTTTCTATTCAGATATGTCTTTTCATTGATCTCGTGATGAAAAGACGTGGATGAATATTTTCTTTTTCTTCTCTAACTCCCTGAGGATTGTATGGCGACAGATAATCCAAGAGCGGTTGATGATGCTACATTAGCGAATAAAGACCATTTAAATCGTGTGGTCTTCTATGTTTCAGCTCTACTTATTTTAACATTTGCACTTGTTACGATTTTATTTAACGATTTTGCCAACCATTTACTCAACGTGGTGCTGGCTTGGGTCAGTGATAAATTCAGCTGGTATTACCTATTAGCTGCAACATTGTATTTAATCTTTGTGGTTTTTATTGCTTGCTCACGTTATGGCGATATCAAACTTGGTCCTAAGCATTCCAAACCTGAGTTTAGCTTACTCAGTTGGTCAGCGATGTTGTTTGCGGCGGGGATCGGAACAGATTTAATGTTCTTCTCTGTTGCAGAACCTTTATCTCATTATATGAATCCGCCTGTGGGTGAAGGTCAAACCTATGAAGCTGCGCGTCAGGGTATGGTTTGGACGCTGTTCCACTATGGTTTAACGGGTTGGGGCATGTATGCGCTGGTCGGGATGGCCTTGGGCTACTTTAGTTATCGCTATAACCTACCTCTCACCATTCGTTCCGCGCTCTACCCAATTTTTGGTAAAAAAATTGATGGTCCAATTGGGCATAGTGTAGATATTGCAGCAGTTATCGGGACCATCTTTGGTATTGCCACCACCTGTGGTATCGCCGTCGTCCAGATCAATTATGGTTTGCATGTCTTATTTGGTTGGCCTGAAAACCTGTTGATTCAGTCGGCACTGATTTTGGTTGCTGTGATTGTCACCATTATTTCGGTGACAGCTGGGGTCAATAAAGGTATTAAGGTTTTATCTGAAATCAATATTTTTGCCGCAATTGGCTTAATGTTGTTTGTCTTGTTCTTGGGCAATACCGGATTTTTACTCAATGCATTGGTACAAAACTTTGGTGACTACATCAGTCGATTCCCAAGTTTGGCCTTGGAAAGTTTTGCCTTTGATCAGCCTAAGGATTGGATGAATAGCTGGACCTTGTTCTTCTGGGCATGGTGGGTAGCTTGGTCACCTTTTGTCGGTCTGTTCTTGGCGCGGATTTCCCGTGGTCGTACCATTCGTGAATTTGTTTGCGGTACCTTAATTATTCCATTGTTGTTTACCATCACATGGTTATCTATTTTTGGAAACAGTGCTTTATATAACGTCATTTTTGAAGGCAATACGGCACTGGCTCAAACGGTTCTAACTGATCCTGCGCATGGTTTTTATGACCTATTGGCGCAATATCCGTGGTTTGCATTTATTGCAGGTGTGGCGACGATTACAGGTCTGTTGTTCTATGTAACCTCTGCCGATTCTGGTGCGTTGGTTTTAGGGAACTTCACCACTAAATTTTCCAATGTTGATAATGATGCGCCACGCTGGTTAAGAGTGTTTTGGGCAACGGCAATTGGCTTGCTCACCTTGGCAATGCTGATGGCAAACGGGATTACCGCGCTACAAAGTGCTACGGTAATCATGGGCTTACCCTTTAGTTTTGTCATGTTGTTGGTGATGGCGGGTCTGTACAAGTCTTTGCGTCTGGAAGATTATCGGAAGGCGAGTCGTAGTATGAATGCAGCGCCCGTGGTCGGAAACGTGGATATCCTGAACTGGAAAAAGCGTTTAGCCCGTGTGATGCATCACCCAGGTACCAGTGAAACCCAACGCATGCTTGATAGTGTCTGTGAGCCTGCAGTACGCACAGTTGCCGATGAACTGGTTAAACGTGGTATGCAAGTCGATGTCACCCAAACAGCATTGGAAGACAACGATGCACTCTATCATTTAGATTTAACCATCTACTTGGAAGAAGAGCACAACTTCGTTTATCAAATTTGGCCGGTACGTTATATCGCGCCTAACTTCAGTGAACGTGGTAAACGCGGTAAGCAGTTCTACTACCGTCTGGAAACCTTCTTGTATGAGGGTTCGCAGGACAATGATCTGGTTGGATACACCAAAGAACAGGTGATTAACGACATTCTTGATAAGTACGAACGGCATATGACTTTCTTGCATATCAATCGTATTAGTCCCGGAAATCGTCCTTTGTATCCAGACTCTCAAGATTAGTCTGCTGAATAATAAAAAACCTCACGTGAAGTGAGGTTTTTTATTGGCCTGATTATAAGGCGCCATATTTTTGCCATGTTTCACCCGTTTCATAGGTTTCATAGTGGCTTTTGAGTTCATGCAGCGATTGGGTCTGGTAGATCGCAAAGATGATCATGATCAAGAATAAGCTGATCAATTTAATGGCGCGTTTATTCTTATATTCATCTGAATAGAGGTAGAAAATACAATAGAAGGCAATCATCAAATAGGTGCAAAACAGTGAGTTAAACACCAGATAAATCAGCAAGGCAGCGGTCGTCACCAAAGCAATTCGGTTTTTTAAAATCGTTGGGCGCAAGCTCAGAATGTTCAATATCAAAAGGCCAAACGAGGTCCAGAATAGATAGGCATGCCCACCGATAATGACGATATAGGTCGATTGCAGCCACAGCAAGACCAGCCATACAAAAACGGAAAAAATAATAAATTTAGAGAGGCCTGAAGACGCGGGCAAAGTATGTTTCATATGACATTGAATTTTAAAATAACTATTTGTTTAATACGGGGATTAAAAACGGAACTTCAATAAATCTTTGGTCTTGAGCTTGGTTAAGACAACGCAGAGCAAAGACAGTGAACCACCCATCAACATTGCAGGAATCACGCTGAAAAAGCGCGTCATCACACTGGATTGCAACGCACCAAGCTCATTACTCGAGGTGACAAAAATGCCATTAATGGCAGCGACACGTCCAAGCATGTCCTTGGGTGGAATCAGTTGCAGAATCGTTTGACGAATGACAATGTTTATACTGTCACATGCTCCCATAATAATGAGAACTGCGACTGAAAAATACAGCTGTCTGGTAACAGCAAATAACAAGGTACACAGGCCAAAGCCTGTCACTGCTATCAACATCATCTGCCACGGTCTAGATTTTGGTGGATAGCGAATTAAAATGATCATCATCACCAATGCGCCAAAAGCAGGTGCCGCGCGTAATAGACCAAAACCATCTGCACCGATATGTAAAATATCTTGGGCAAAAATGGGCAAGAGCGCGATGATGCCACCAAAAAAAACTGAGCTCATATCGAGAAACATCGCCCAAAAAATAATTTTAGTTTTAAAAATAAAATGCAGCGCTTCTTTTAGACTCTGAGTTACTGACTCTGTTTGGATTTGAGGAAAATCTCGTTTTTGCAAACACCAGAGGGCAATACTACCACTTAAAAAAAGTGCCACGATGACGCTAAACGTAATATCTAAATCCAGATGAGCCAACAGGAAGCCACCAATGACGGGAGAGAGAATACCACTGGCTTGCCAGCACATGCTGGTCCAAGTGGCGGCATTGGTATACAAATGCTCCGGTACGACAAAAGGACGTAAAGAATTAAAGCAGGGACTGTATATGCCGCGAATACAGCCAAATAAAAACAGAATACTCAAGCATGAGATTAATAATAAATTTGCACTGATGGTTTGAGTGTGGAAAAGATCAAAGCTTATCCACAAAGCAAATGATAAGGGGATGGCAAAGCTAAAGCTGATCTGCAAAATACGCTGCCGATTAAAACGGTCAGCAATATAACCACCCCACAAAGAGAGGACGAGAAAGGGCAAAAAATCCATGATCCCGACCAAGCCGAGGATAAGCGGATTCTTGGTAATTTGATATAGATAATACGCGATCAGCACTTCCTGAATCAGCACCGCAAACGTTAGGCAGCATTGATTGATGGTCAATAACGTGAAGTCACGACTGGCAAATGCAGCAAAAGCAGAATGAGGTACAGCAGAGGACATAAGGCGTAGATTTAAAACATACAAATAAAGAAAAAGGGAAGAGCTGAAACTCCTCCCTTTTTGATGTGCTTAGCGTTACTTATTGAGCAACAGCTTCAGCTTTAACAACTTTCTTAGCAGGAACTAAGTTTGCTGGAGTCGTATAGTTCAAGCCTAAAGTTGAACTTGAGTACTGACGGATTTGATCTAACAACGCTGGATCGGTTGAAAGGTCTTTACCATAAGAACGTACGATTTCATGTAACTTAGCATTCCATACACCTTTGGTTTGCTCAGGGAATGCTTTTTCAAGCAAGTTAAGCATGATGTAAGGTGATGTAGACGCACCCGGAGAAGCACCTAACAATGCAGTTACAGACTTATCTTTAGATGCAAAGATTTCTGTACCGAATTGCAATTTAGCAGGTTTGCCCGGCTCTTTTTTGATGATCTGAACGCGTTGACCACCTTGTTGTAAATGCCAGTCTTTTGGATCAGCTTCAGGGTAGTATTTTTTCAACTCATTGAAACGATCTGCATCAGACATTAACACTTGGCTTACGAGGTACTGAACAAGATCAGCATTTTGTAGACCAATTGCAGCCATAGGCAACACGTTGTTTTTGTTGGTCGATGCAAGCAAATCAAGCTGTGAACCATTTTTCAGGAACTTGTTTGAATAAGTTGCGAATGGGCCAAACAACACATATTTTTTACCGTCGATATAACGAGTATCGATATGTGGTACAGACATCGGAGGCGCGCCAAGATCAGCACGACCATAGACTTTCGCTGTGTGTTTTGCTGTTACTGCTGGGTTGTCAGTTACAAGGAACTCACCACCTACAGGGAAGCCAGCATATTGTTGCGCTTCTGGTAAGCCAGTCATTTGCAATAATTTAATTGCAGCACCGCCTGCACCAATAAACACAAAGCGTGTTTTCACATGATCAACTTTGCCAGATTTCAAATCTTTGAAAGCCACAGACCAAGTGTTGTCATCGTTTTTGCTGATACCCGTCACTTCAGTTGAAGTGCTGAGTTTGAAGTTTGGACTCTTTTCAAGGTTGCCAATCAACTGCTTGGTGATTGCACCGTAGTTCACGTCAGAACCAACGTCCATACGAGTTGCAGCCACTTTTTGTTGAGGATCACGACCGTCCATCACCAATGGTGCCCATTGTTGAATTTCAGCTTTGTCTTCACTCAATTTCATGCCAGCGAATAACGGGTTTTGAACCATGGCTGCATAACGCTTTTCCATGAAATTCACGTTATCGCCCCATACGAAAGCAATGTGGGGTACTGGGTTAATGAAGGTATTTGGTGTTTCGAGTACACCTTGCTTCACTTGGTATGCCCAGAACTGTTTGGCAATTTCAAACTGACCTGCCACGTTTACAGCTTTAGAAATGTCCATTTTACCGTCTTTTTCTTCGGTATAGTTCATTTCCATAAAGCCTGAGTGGCCTGTACCCGCGTTGTTGAAACCGTTTGAACTTTCTTGTGCAACAGCATCAAGACGTTCATACATGCGGATATTCCAGTCGGGTTGTAATTCGTTGAGGTAAGTACCTAAAGTGGCACTCATGATCCCGCCGCCGATGAGTACAACATCGACAGTTGGTTCGTTACTGGTGGTTTTAATTGCCTTAGACGCAACTGGTCTAAAAAGAAAGGCAATTGCAATAATAATTAATACTACGAGTAGTACTAATAAATATTTCCAAAATTTTTTCATTCAATTTACCTTAAAAATTAAATGACGCTCTATATGACAAGCGATATAGAGAGAAAGAATTTAAATGATGATACAGGCGCAATAAAGGCACATCAGTACGGCAAGGGATCGCCTTAACACTGATGTTGAAGAAGTTAGTTCATGAATTTTACTTTAATTTAGACGGTATTTTGGTTGAACTAATGTTTCAAAATGTACAAATCAAGCCGACTTTGATGATTTATTGTGTGAAAGTTGTAGAAAGTTCTAGTAAATCTTAGACTTATGGTTTAGAGAGATGAGTCACATTTTGACCAAATGAGCGGATTGAATTATCAAAAAATTGGTCTAGATGAAAAGTTTAAATTGGCACTCGGCTTTATAAAAGACAAAACTATGATGTTTAGACACCATCCTAATATGGAGGCGCTGGCATGAAGCTCAGAGCGCTGGAGCAGCAAGATTATCAAAACTGGTTGTTGTTATGGCAAGGCTATCAGGCTTTCTATAAGGTCGAGATTGATCATAAGGTGACGGAAAAAACATTTTCTCGATTACTTGATCCAAATGAAGATATGTACTGTCTAGTGGTGGGGGATCAAGATACTTTGATTGGCTTTGTGCATTTTATTTTTCATCGAAGTACGTGGACTACAGGTGATTACTGTTATTTACAGGATTTATTTGTTGATCAACATTCACGGATAAAAGGTTTAGGTCGTAAGTTGATAGAAGCTGTTTACCAAAAGGCGGCTGAAAGAGAATGCTCACGTGTTTATTGGCTAACTCATGAAACCAATTACCAAGCACGAATGCTTTACGATAGCATGGCCGTGAATGCAGGATTTATCCAATATCGGAAAAATTTGCATTAATTCCAGCATCTTAACCAAGTGTGTAGGTTGAGTTCTGTTTTAAACCGCGAGAAAAAGCGGTTTTTTATAGCTCATCGGTTATGTTGTGACAAATAAAACTGATCATAAAACTTTCTTTGTGACTTTATTTAATGATTTCACTTCAACGGAAAGCAGCAAATTTTTCCTAAGGTGATCGGGCTGAGCTCTACTGTCCGCCTGATTGCACAGACCTTGTTGAGCGATTTTCACCTTAGTGAATTTCTTAACATGAATTTCATTCATTTTGAGGTTAGATTAAATCATTTTTATTCAGCTAATGATTGCGGTATAAATCACTCTATAAAGAAATTTAGATTTATCTCGGAAATTAGGGTGGCAGATTAAAATGAGTAAAGAGTTTGCATTTACGATTAAGCGTATTGATTTTGATGAGAACTACACCCCATCAGAAAATACACGTATCACAACCAACTTTGCGAATTTGGCAAGAGGCGAGAGTCGCCAACAGAATCTGCACAACACCTTAAAGATGATCGACAATCGCTTTAATGCTTTGGCGCATTGGGATAATCCTTTTGCTGATCGTTATAAAGTTGAGCTGGAAATCATTTCGGTTGAAATGAAGGTGGATGCGGCAAGCAATGCCAATCCACTTCCTTTAATTGAAATCTTGAAAACCAATATTGTTGATCAAAAAACCAATGAGCGTATTGAAGGTATTGTGGGCAATAATTTCTCTTCTTATGTACGTGACTATGATTTCAGTGTGCTATTGCTTGACCATAATAAAAATCAGTCTGGATTTAGCACACCAGAGAACTTCGGCGACTTACATGGCAACTTGTTTAAGAGCTTTATTGAGTCAGAGACTTACAAGGCAAACTTTAAAAAGCCACCTGTGATTTGCCTCAGTGTTTCCAGCAGCAAGGTCTATCAACGTACTGAAAATCAGCATCCAGTATTGGGGACGGAATATTTGCAAGATGAATATTCATTAACGGATGAGTATTTCCAAAAAATGGGCTTAAAGGTGCGTTATTTCATGCCGCCAAATAGTGTTGCGCCGTTGGCCTTCTATTTCTCTGGGGATTTGTTGGCGGATTACAGCAATCTGGAGTTGATCAGCACTATCAGTACCATGGAAAGCTTCCAGAAGATTTACCGTCCTGAAATTTACAATGCTAATTCAGTGGCAGGCAAATCGTATCAACCAAGTTTGAGCAACCAAGATTATTCACTGACTCGCATTGTATATGATCGAGAAGAACGTAGTCGTTTGGCGATTGAACAAGGCAAATTTGTTGAAGAACAATTCATCAAACCATACCGCGAGACGCTTGAACAGTGGTCTGCCAGTTATGCAGCACAAAACAACTCGCAAAAAAGTTACGCGCACTAATTTATTGAAAATATAAGGTTATTGATGATGAAAAGATTATTACCTACGTCGACTGCGGGTAGCTTACCGAAACCGTCTTGGTTGGCAGAGCCTGAAAAGCTTTGGTCACCATGGAAATTGCAAGAGCAGGGTCTGATTGAAGGTAAACAGGATGCTTTACGTTTGTCTTTGCATGAGCAGCAAGTAGCAGGCATTGATATTGTCAGTGATGGCGAGCAAACCCGTCAGCACTTTGTGACGACATTTATTGAGCATCTTACCGGTGTTGATTTTGAGAAACGTGAGACGGTGCGCATCCGTAATCGTTATGATGCCAGTGTACCAACTGTGGTCGGTGCTGTATCGCGTCAAAAGCCTGTTTTTGTTGAAGATGCCAAGTTCTTACGTCAGCAAACCAATCAACCAATCAAATGGGCGTTGCCAGGGCCAATGACCATGATTGATACGTTGTATGATGCGCATTATAAAAGCCGTGAAAAATTGGCATGGGAATTTGCCAAAATCCTGAATGAAGAAGCCAAAGAGTTAGAAGCGGCGGGCGTGGATATTATCCAGTTTGATGAACCTGCTTTTAATGTGTTCTTTGATGAAGTAAATGACTGGGGTGTGGCGACTTTAGAGCGTGCGCTTGAAGGTTTGAAGTGTGAAACTGCGGTGCACATTTGCTATGGTTACGGCATTAAAGCCAATACGGACTGGAAAAAGACCCTTGGTTCTGAATGGCGCCAATATGAAGAGGCTTTTCCAAAGCTACAACAATCAAAACTTGATATCATCTCGCTCGAATGTCATAACTCGCGTGTGCCGATGGATCTGATTGAATTGATTCGCGGTAAAAAAGTGATGGTTGGTGCGATTGACGTGGCGAGCAACACGGTTGAAACGCCAGAAGAAGTTGCCGATACCTTACGTAAAGCACTTCAGTTTGTCGATGCCGATAAGCTGTATCCATCAACTAACTGTGGTATGGCACCTTTGGCACGTGATGTTGCACGTGGCAAGCTGAATGCATTAAGTGCAGGTGCAGAAATTGTTCGTAAAGAACTCGCTTAATTTAACGACCCCTAGATGGCTTAAGGGCTGCACATTGTAGCCCTGAGCACATTTAAAATAGATCGGGTTTAATTGAGGTATAAAGTGATGGTTGAAGCAACAGATTTTAGAGATGCAATGTCTTTACTCACCAGTGCAGTTAGTGTGATTACCACCACTGGCATGTCTGGTCGTTATGGCTTTACTGCATCTGCTGTATGTAGCGTCACTGATACGCCTCCGACTTTATTGGTGTGTATGAATCGGGCATCGAGTTCACATGTACATTTCGTCGACAATAAAATCTTAAGCGTGAATGTGTTAAGTGCAGATCATCAACATATTTCTAAAGCCTTTTCGTCTAAATTGAGTCCCGAAGAACGTTTTAAACACGGTGCTTGGTCAGAACTGGAAACAGGTGCGCCTGTTTTGGATGATGCCTTGGTGAATTTTGATTGCGAGATTGATCAAATTCAGGAAGTGGGAACGCATACGATTTTTATTTGTCGTATTGTGGCGGTTCAACAAAGTGGACATGATCAAAGCTTGGTTTATTTTAATCGTGCTTATCACCAAGTGGGGCAAACTGAAGTCGCTTAAAGTAGGATGCTTTAAGCCGATTGGCTCATTATTAAAATACATTTACATCATAATTTAAAAATAATAAACAATATAATTTATTGAAAAATAATAATAAAATTGCTTTGGCCCAAAGTGTAAGATTGACACCCTTAAACTCACCGATTATTCTTTAAGCGCTGGCCTACATCGCCAGCCGGTTTTAGCAGACCGTTTCCTAAGTGCATTGAAAAACCTTGTTTTTTTGATGTAGACTCGTTCGTCCCCCTTTTGTAGCGGTAGGGCGAAAGGGGGACGCCTTCGGGCGTGCTGATTCTTAGGTTCAGTCTGCTAACCCTCTTTCACCCTGCCACCATAATCTTTATGTCTTGGCAGAATTCCGAAGGATTTAGGAGTTGGCCATGCACTGTATTTTTATTCTTCTTCATTAGTCTTTGACAGGGTTTGAATGCGCTTCGTAATTCAGACAGTGCTTTGTCACGACTAAAAAATCATATCAACAATAAAACTTGAGATACGCTCAGGCCGTCTTATCGGGTCTTTGCATGCCTTTTTTTGCTTATTGCAGCATAAATGGCCGCTTGATCGGGTTGAGCAACAACAAAAATTATTCAATCATGGAAATGATATGCCACCTTTTGCTTTGACTTATCGTGCTTTAAAAGTCTTGGATACCTCGCAAACACTGTTTAACCAAGATGGCTTTCATCATGTTGGGGTCGACCTGATTATTGATGAGTCTAAAATTGCCAAAGGCACCTTTTATAAATACTTTCACTCCAAAGAGCATTTGGTTGAAATGACGTTGAGTTTGCAGAGAACGGCACTGAAGAAAGAAGTCCGTTCAATTCTGTATGCCAATAAAAATTTATCGGGGCGTGAAAAGCTGAAACGGATTTTCTTTCTGCATGCCGATTTAGAAGGGATGTACCATTTATTGTTTCGGGCAGTTTTTGAAATTAAAGCACGTTATCCAAAGGCATATGAGATGGTGGTGGAATACCGAAACTGGTTGATTCGTGAAATTTATATGTTGTTGGTCAGAATGGAGATGAATGCTGCAAAAGCAGATGCACAGATGTTCTTGTTTGTGGTGGATGGGGCAATGGTGCGGTTGTTGAGTGGGAATAAGGTGGATAAAGGGAAGTTGTTGGAAGGATGGTTGGTGGGGGCTTGTTCAGATTGAGTTTGCATGTTATTTGGGTAGGTCAAAACTAATATTTCCAAATTGATCATTCTTAGCTTTGCCTTTGGTATGCACATGTAAGTCTCATCGAGCCCATTCTGGACCACGATTAATCATAATTTCTCCGTTTATTTATTCATTTTTTGGTTTTTACAATATTAATTTTAGCCTAAAAGTTATGAGTTAATTCAAAAGTTTAATTAAACTTATAAAACTTTCAGCAAGATCATTTTTCATGGGCTAATTTAAGCCATATTTACCTTGTTTAGAAGTCCCAAGAGTATTTTAGATTATAAAAATGGATTCTTGTATTTCTCAAAATATATTTGAGAAAAGAAAACTAATTTATTAGCTTCTTCGATGCTAAGTCGTTCTGTAGAATAGCGCACTAAGCGCAATTTTTCTTTATCTATGAAGCAAATGGTAAAGAGTTTTTTTGGGATTGAATTGTTTGGGGAATCAAGAATCTCCTCATTCTTAATTAAAAAAATGTTGTTGGAAGTGATATGAACCTTATTGAGTTAAAACAGTTAGAAGATCAGCTTTGGTCAGCAGCAGATAGCTTACGTGCAAACACTGACTTAAAGCCTAACGAATATTCAACTCCAGTATTGGGTTTGATCTTCTTAAAGTTTGCTGACAATAAATACGCTGCTGCTGAAGATGCAATTCTAAAAGAATTTAATGAACTTAGAGGCTCTCGTCGTGAAAAGTCGATTGCTGAAATTGCCATTAAACATTGTGGTTTTTACTTACCTGATAATGCTCGTTATAACTATTTGCTTGAACTTCCTGATAGCGAGAACTTAGCAAAAAAAATTAAAGAAGCGATGCAGGAAATTGAAGATCATCAAGGCCAAGATGATTTTAAAGATGTATTGCCTAAAGAAGAGTATCAAGCCTTTAACCGTCGTCCAGAGAGTAAAGATGCGCTACGTGGTTTAGTCCGTAGTTTTTCAAATATTCCTGTGGATGCTTCAGGTGATGTATTTGGCAAAATTTATGAATACTTCTTGGGTAAGTTTGCGCTTTCAGAAGGACAAAAAGGTGGTGAATTCTTTACGCCAACTTCTGTTGTACGTTTGATGGTTGAAATGATTGAACCTTTTAATGGTTCTGTATACGATCCAGCATGCGGTTCTGGTGGTATGTTTGTTCAGTCTTTACAATTTGTAGAGCGCCGTAAAGCATTAAGCAAAAAGCTTGGTGAAGCTGAAAATACCAATCATTTATTCGTATATGGCCAAGAAAAGACGCTAGATACCGTCAAACTTGCCAAAATGAACTTGTTCGTAAATGGTTTGAAAGGTGAAATCCAGCAAGCAAACTCCTATTCAGAAGATCCATTTAAAGGCTTTGAAAAATTCGATTACATCATGGCGAATCCACCATTTAACGTAGATGATGTGGCTATTACAACAGTTGAAAATGATCCTCGTTTTAATAGCTATGGTTTACCGCGCAATAAGACTAAACCTAAAAAATCAGATGATAATTCAAAGATTGAAACAGTTCCAAATGCAAATTATCTATGGATTAACTTATTTGCAACTTCGCTAAAAAAGGCACAGCAAGCTAAGCTATCCAACAGTGGTCGTGCAGCTTTGGTTATGCCGAACTCTGCTTCGGATGCCCGTAATTCAGAAGCTGATGTACGCCAGACATTGATCGAGCATAATTTGATTTATGGCATGCTGACTTTGCCATCAAATATGTTCTATACGGTAACGCTACCTGCAACACTCTGGTTCTTTGATAAAAATAAAACAGATGACAAAATTTTGTTTATTGATGCTCGTAACATCTTTAGACAGATTGACCGTGCGCATCGTGACTTTACAGATGAGCAGATTCTTAATATTGCCATGATCGGTAAGCTTCATAAGCAGCGAAATCATGAATATATCAGTTTGGTGGACGATTACTTTAGACAAGGGATGGCTAAACTTGAAGCCACAGTTCCTCATGTAGAGCCAAGCTTTAAAAAACTCAAAAATGCGTTAAAAGATGATGCAGTGATTGTTCAAAGTGTTGATGAACTTAATGAACATTGGCATGCCTTAAAACCTTTAAAAGAGAGCTTTGATGCTTATATAACAGCTTTCCCTCAGGCAGTAACTAAAGATTTAGTTGCTGATTTGAATGGGAAGCAAAAGAAGTTAAGAGCAAGCTTTACACCATTCTTTAAAGCGATTGTGGATGAAGCAAAAGTTTTAGACAAAGCCATTCGTGAAAAAGAAAAAGCGCATAACGACTTAGTCAAACTCACTCGTGCTGAAGTTGCCGAAGCTAAGGCAAATGATAAAAAAGAAGTACTTAAAGTTAAAGAAGTCAAACTTAAAGAATTGAATGCTTTAACAGCAGATATTAAAGAAGTGAAAGCCTTACTTGCCGATATTAAAGCTGATCGTAATGAAGCTGAGTATTTCTTCAATCATATTTCATGGTTACAAGAGCGTTTTCCAAATGCTGAATATGAGGATGTAACGGGACTTTGCAAGTTAGCAACACCTGAGGAAGTAAAAGAACAAGATTATTCTTTAAATGCAGGGCGTTATGTGGGTGTAGTGATTGAAGAAGATGGGCGTACAGAAGAAGAGTTTCAGGAGAATATACTCGATTTAAAATTAGAATTAACTAGATTAACAAATGAATCCATCAAATTGAGTCATTTAATTAGTAATAACCTAACGATGCTTTTAGGAGATTGATATGAATTTCAATTTTATATCAATTGGAAGCTTAATTGATTCTAAAGAAGCATCATTACAAACTGGTCCTTTTGGTACTCAACTAAAAGCTAGTGAGTATGTAGAATCTGGAACCCCAGTAATCAATGTTAGAAATATTGGATTTGGTGACATTAGAGCTGACAATTTAGAATTTATAACGGACTTTAAAGCTGAGCAACTGAAAAATCATATTCTATGTAAAGATGATATTGTTTTTGGAAGAAAAGGGGCAGTAGAGAGACATTCATATATCCAAGACGAGCAAGTTGGTTGGGTTCAAGGGTCTGATTGTTTGAGACTTCGTTTAAATACTGAAAATGTAGATTCTAGATTTTTATCGTACTATTTTAAGACACAACCTCACCAAGATTGGATGCATGCTTTGTGTGCCTTTGGTGCAACAATGGCTTCACTAAATCAAGATATTGTTCGTCGAATTTTATTCCCATGTCCTTCGATTTCAGTACAAAGACAAATTGTTGCTATTCTTTCAGCTTACGATGACCTCATCGAAAACAATAAAAAACGTATCCAAATTTTAGAAAATATGGCGGAAGAGCTATATAAAGAATGGTTTGTACGGTTTCGTTTTCCTAATTGGGAAAATACAGAGTTTGAAAAAGGCATTCCTAAAGATTGGAAAATTGAAAAAATTTCGAATTTGGTTGATAGAAAGAAATTTGGTCGTGTTTACAAAGAATATGAATTATGTTTAGAGGCAGACATTCCTGTTATTGATCAGTCTCAAAAAACTATGCTAGGTTTTCATGAAGGAGAAGCAGAACATATAGCATCTTTTGAAAGTCCTATGATTATTTTTGGGGATCATTCATGCAAGATGCAGATCATGTTTAAGAATTTTTCTTTGGCAGAAAATGTTATCCCATTCAAAAGTAAGCATAATATTTTATTATTATATTTATTTTCTTTAATTAAAGATCAAGTAGAAACTACAGAATATAAAAGACATTGGGGCGAGCTGACCAATAAGAAGGTTTTAGTTGCTCCTTTAACTCTTCAAGAGAAGTATACAAATTTAATTATAGATAAGATGAAACTGATTGAGATATTAAAAACTAAAAATAGCTTATTGGTTAATAACAGAGATCAGTTATTGCCTCGCTTAATTTCAGGAAAACTATCGGTAGAAAACTTGGATATTCAGTTTCCACCATCAATGCAAGAATCGTAAGTTATTAAAAAATAGAGTTATTTAGAGGGATAGAGGGGGTAATTTGTGGCAAAAGTAACACGTAATTTTATAAGTGAAGATGATATTGAACAAGCAACGATAGCACTTTTGAATACCGAGTTTGGTTATCAGCACTTAAACTGCTATACCACAGATTCAAGTGACTTAAATGATCGTTCGGGTCGTACTGACAAAAAAGATGTTATCTTCAAAGATCGTATCATTGCCAAATGTGTGCAATTCAATCCCCAAGTCCCTCTAGAAGTGATAGAAACTGCTGTATCTAAACTGATGGATCGTCGTGGTTCTATGTCTGCTATTAAAGCTAATATGGAACTCTATACTGCTATTCGGGATGGTGCTTCTATCACCTATGAAGATAAAAACGGTGAGAAGCATGAAAATGAGTCTTTAAAACTGATTGATTTTGAAAACCCTGAAAATAATGAGTTTTTGGTGGTTTCTCAGTTATGGATTCAATCGACAGGACGTACGCCATATTGCGCTTATCGCCGTCCTGATCTCATTCTCTATGTAAATGGTTTGCCATTGGTATTTATTGAACTGAAAAACTCTAATGTAAAGCTTAAGAATGCTTTTGACGATAATTTAAAAAACTATAAAAATGATATTCCTCAGCTTTTCTTAACCAATGCTTTTTGTGTGCTTTCAAATGCGACAGATACAAAACTAGGGAGTTTTACTGCTGAATGGGAGCATTTCTTTAACTGGTTACGTGTGGAACAAGAAAAAGAAAAAGTAAATAAAGAAGAAATTGAAGAGCAAGGTACAAGTATCGAATATTTACTACGTGGTTTATGCCGTCCAGAACGTCTTTTAGACTATGTCGAAAACTTTATCTTATTCCAAAAGGAAAAATATAAAATTATCGCTCAAAACCATCAGTTTCTAGGGGTAAATCATGCTTTCCAAAACTTCTTAAAGCGTGATGAATTGAAAGGTCGCCTAGGTGTGTTTTGGCACACACAAGGTTCTGGTAAAAGCTTCTCTATGATTTTCTATGTCAGGAAGATTTATCGTAAAGTCACAGGTAATTTTAGTTTTGTGGTGATTACTGATCGTGAAGACTTAGATGATCAGATTTATAAGAACTTTATCCATACACAAGCCGTCTCTGAAGCAGAAGCGGCAAAGCCTAAAAATAGTACCCATCTTCGTACATTATTAAGCCAAAATACTAAGATAGTCTTTACCTTGATTCAAAAGTTTAGATACCACAAAGGCCAAGAATATCCTCAGTTGTTTGATCCTACTAAGCGTGAAGTCACCGTGATAGTTGATGAGGCACACCGTACTCAATATGAATCACTTGCTGAGAATATGCGAAAAGGCTTAGATGGTGCACATTTTCTTGCGTTTACAGGAACACCTATTCTTAAGCAGAAAAAAACAAAACAGTGGTTTGGAGAATATGTTTCTGAATATACATTTCAGCAAGCAATAGAAGATAAAGCAACATTGCCACTTTTCTATGAAAAGCGAGTGCCAGAGGTATTATTACAAAATGATGATCTCAATGAGGAACTCGCTGAAATTTTAGAAGATGAAGAGCTCAATGATGCTCAGAAAGAAAAACTTGAGCGTAAGTTTTCAACTGAATTGGAAGTTATCAAACGAGATGATCGTCTAGATCGTATTGCTGAAGATATTGTGTACCATTTCCCACGTCGTGGATATTTAGGTAAAGGAATGATGGTTGCTGTGGATCAATTCACAGCAGTACGAATGTACGACAAGGTTTCAAAACTTTGGAAAGAAGAACAAAAGAATTTACAAACTCGTATTCATAATTCTAAAAATGATATTGAAAAACATCGTTTAAAACAGCGTCAAAAGTATATGAGTGCTGTACAAATGGCGGTAGTTATCAGTGATCCAAGTTCAGAAAAAGAGCGCTTTGATAAACAAGATCTGGATATCCAGCCACATATTGATCGTTTAAATAAACTTGATGCAAATGGTGCTGATATTGAGGACAACTTTAAAGACCCTGAACATCCATTACAACTTGTCTTTGTGTGTGCAATGTGGCTCACAGGCTTTGATGCACCCACTGTTTCAACGCTTTATCTAGATAAGCCTATGAAAGGTCATACGTTGATGCAAACGATTGCTCGTGCAAACCGTGTGACTTCATATCGTATTCAGAATACAGAGGGTGAGCTGGTAGAAAAAAGAAATGGCGAAGTTATTGATTACTATAATGTATTTAGAAATCTAAAAACGGCTTTAAAAGATTACGGTCAAGGTACTGGTGAAGATGGGGAAACAGATGCTCCCGTACAAGATAAAACTGTACTTTTTCAAATGCTAGATGAAGCAATTATAAAGACGCTAGAATATTGTGAATCTAAGAATATTGATTTGAATCAAATATTGGAAACTCGTCATGAGAGTGGCGGCACGTTTAAAGAAAATGCTTTGTTTGAACAATATGCTGATCAATTATTAGAAAAAGACGAATATCGTAAGACTTTTAATGTTCATTTCAATACAGTTGCGGCTTTATATGAAGCATGTAAACCAAATATTTTGGTGCAACCTCGACCAATTGTTTCGGTTATCCAATTTTTACATGGCTTCATTGAAGCAATGATTGAGCCTCAAGATTTAGAAAAATCAGGTACCTCAGTATCAGATTTATTGGATAGAAGTGTAGTTGTTAATGAAGATACTGCGAAGACAGTTAAAGACTTTAAAGAAAATTATAGTTTAATTCATGGTCAAAAATGGGATTTAAGTACAGTTGATTTTGACAAGCTGAAAGAACAGTTCAAAGAAACTAAGCACAAGAATATTGCCATTGCAGATATGCGAGCTTTTCTTGAGAAAAAGATCATTCAAATGTTGAAGCAAAATGGCGGTCGTATTAACTTTGCCGAACGTTATCAGCAGATGATAGATCGTTATAATTCAGGTGCAACAGCGACAGAGCAATTATTTGACGAACTTCAGAAGTTTACAAAAGGCTTGAAAGATGAAGATCAACGCCATATCAAAGAAGGACTGACAGAAGATGAGTTGGAAATCTATGACCTTCTCTTAAAGGATAGGTTAACCAAAAGTGAGCAGCAACAAGTGAAGTTAGCAGCAAAAGACTTAATTACGGCTCTTTTGAATACGACTCCGAAAATTTTAGTTCAAGATTGGTGGAAGGATGTTCAAACTCAAGCCGTAGTAAAAGATGAAATTGAGAAGGTCTTAGATAAAGACTTACCAATAAGTTATGACGAGATTCAATTTAAAGAAAAGGTTTCAACAGTCTTCGAGCTGGTTAAAACTTTAGCGATGAATGATGATAAGTGGGTAAGCTAATACAGCTCATTTAATGAAATAGTAATAAGCATAACTTTTAAAGAATAAAAAAAAGAACCATTCATTAGAACGGTTCTTTTTTTATTTGAATGACAACTCATGTGTCGCGTGACGCGTGACGTTCAACTTACCAGCTTAACGCACCACCAGTTTGGTAATCCGTTACACGCGTTTCAAAGAAGTTCTTCTCTTTACGCAAGTCCATCATCTCAGACATCCAGCCAAACGGGTTGGTTACACCAGCAAATTGCTCAGGTAAACCAAGTTGCGCTAAACGACGGTTACAGATGAACTTCAAGTATTCTTCCATCATGCTTGCATTCATACCCAATACACCACGTGGCATCGTGTCACGCGCATATTCGATCTCAAGCATCGTGCCTTCAAGAATCATTTGAATCACTTCTTCTTGGAAGTCAGCCGTCCACAAATGTGGGTTCTCGATCTTGATTTGGTTGATCATGTCGATACCGAAGTTCAAGTGCATAGACTCATCACGCAAGATGTACTGGAACTGCTCAGCAACACCGTTCATCTTGTTACGACGACCCATACTCAAGATTTGAGTAAAGCCACAGTAGAAGAAGATCCCTTCAAGAACGCAGTAGAACGCAATCAAGTTACGCAATAAACGTTGGTCGTTTTCAGGTGTACCAGTGTTGAAAGTTGGATCACTTAAAGATTGAGTGTACTTCAAGCCCCACGATGCTTTACGTGCAACAGATGGAATCTCGCGATACATGTTGAAGACTTCGCCTTCGTCCATACCCAAAGATTCGATACAGTATTGATAAGCATGCGTGTGAATCGCTTCTTCAAATGCTTGACGCAAGATGTACTGACGGCATTCAGGGTTGGTAATGTGACGGTAGATCGCCAATACCAAGTTGTTTGCAACCAATGAGTCCGCAGTCGAGAAGAAACCCAAAGAACGCATGATGATGGTACGCTCATCTTCAGTTAAGCCATTTTCAGACTTCCAAAGCGCGATATCATGGTTCATGTTCACTTCTTGCGGCATCCAGTGGTTTGCACACCCGTCAAGATACTTCTGCCAAGCCCACTCGTATTTAAACGGAACAAGCTGGTTTAAGTCAGCGCGACAGTTGATCATTGCTTTATCATCAACCTGAACACGCTGTGCACCCATCTCAAGCTCTTCCAAGCCAGGTGCAGCATCTAAGTGTTCTAAGGCAGCAGATGCTCGTGCCAACGAATCGGTTGGATTTGTTGATCGCACGGTACTGGTTCCAGCGGGTTGTGCAGCAGCCACGCGCGGCGATGATTGCTCTGAATCAGATACCACTTGCGTATTAACCGTTTTTTGCGTGTCGATGGGCGCAGACTTGTGTTCAGGTGTAGTCGGTTTTTGCGAATCATCTTCAAAATCGTCCCAACTAAGGATAGACATATTCATTCTCTCTTCGTTGCTTTATATCTTTTATTTAGACATCTCAAGCAAGGAGATGTCCTACTATACGCTCAATTTGTGTAAGCAAAATTAAGTTTTATTGACTGAAATTTTAAAAAGTGACCAATGGACACCGATAATCCCTAAAACTTATTTTGCTTACGCTGTTGTTTACGTATTTTAAAAAATGCGTAAACCATTGGAATATAAAACACTAGAAAGGCACAGATCAGGACTATCACACCAAATTGATAATTATGACTGAGATGGAACATGATCTATGCCTCAATAGAAACCTTTCTCGAACTCCCTCCAAAGGAGAGGGAGTTTATGCAGAGAGGTGTGAAATTACTGACAAGCTTCGCAGTCTGGATTGTCAATTGAACAGGCCAATGGCACTGGCGCTGCTGTTGAGAAACCATCATCTTCAGTTTGAACTTCAGCTTTTTCTGCTACAACCGCTGCTGCCGCAACCACAGGCGCTTCAACCGATGCTGGTTTAACTGCATTCAGTGCCCCAGTATTAATGGTTGATTTCTCTGCAGAAGTCGCACCTAAAGCTCGGAGGTAATATGTAGTTTTAAGACCACGTAACCATGCCATCTTATACGTGATGTCAAGTTTCTTACCATTCGCGCCAGCGATGTAAAGGTTCAATGACTGTGCTTGGTCGATCCATTTTTGACGACGTGACGCAGCATCTACGATCCAGCGAGTATCCACTTCAAATGCAGTCGCGAAGATTGCTTTTAATTCTTCAGGAATACGCGCAATCTTTTGAACTGAACCTTCGAAGTGTTTCAGATCATTCACCATTACGGTATCCCAAAGACCACGTTCTTTTAATGCACGAACAAGGTAAGGGTTGATCACGGTGAACTCACCAGAAAGGTTAGATTTCACATACAAGTTCTGGAAAGTTGGCTCAATTGATTGAGACACGCCACAAATGTTAGAGATGGTTGCAGTCGGTGCAATCGCCATCACATTTGAGTTACGCATACCGTCTTTTTGAACTTTGGCACGTAAAGTGTCCCAGTCTAAACGTTGAGTGCGATCCACTTCGAACATACGCTCTGGACGCGATTTCGCAACGATTTCTAAAGAGTCGATTGGCAAGATACCTTGATCCCACAATGAACCTTTGAATGTTGAGTAAGCACCACGTTCAAGCGCAAGGTTGCTTGATGTTTCAATTGCGTAGTAGCTGATCACTTCCATCGATTCATCAGCGAAATCAACGGCTGCATCTGAACCATAAGCAAGATTCATTTCATACAATGCATCTTGGAAGCCCATGATACCCATACCCACAGGGCGGTGTTTCAAGTTCGATGTTTTCGCTTGTGGTACAGCATAGTAGTTAATGTCGATGACGTTATCGAGCATACGCACCGCAGTTTTCACTGTACGCGCAAGCTTTTCACGATCTAATACGCCACCTTGAACGTGTTGTACAAGGTTGATCGAACCTAAGTTACACACCGCGATTTCATCTTGGTTTGTGTTTAAAGTGATTTCTGTACACAAGTTCGAAGAGTGAACCACGCCCACGTGTTGTTGTGGTGAACGTAAGTTACATACGTCTTTGAATGTGATCCATGGGTGACCTGTTTCGAACAACATCGAAAGCATTTTGCGCCATAAATCTTTAGCACGTACTTTCTTGTGTAGCATGTTTTGTTCTTTTGCTACAGCTTCGTAGTGTGCATAACGCTCAGCGAATTCTGCGCCAGTTAAATCATGCAGGTCTGGTGTTTCAGACGGTGTGAACAAGGTCCATTCAGCATCTTCAAACACACGTTGCATGAACAAGTCAGGCACCCAGTTCGCTGTGTTCATGTCGTGGGTACGACGACGGTCATCACCTGTGTTTTTACGTAGCTCTAGGAATTCTTCAACATCCAAGTGCCAAGTTTCAAGGTATGCACAAACTGCTCCTTTACGCTTACCACCTTGGTTTACCGCAACGGCTGTATCGTTGGCAACTTTAAGGAATGGAACCACACCTTGAGATTTACCGTTGGTGCCTTTGATATAAGAGTTCAATGCACGTACAGGTGTCCAGTCATTACCTAAACCACCCGCCCATTTTGATAGCATCGCGTTGTCACGCATTGCACCATAAATGTCATACAGGTCATCACCAATCGTGGTTAAGTAACAGCTAGATAATTGCGGACGCAATGTACCTGAGTTAAAGAGCGTCGGTGTAGAAGCCATGTAGTCGAAGCTAGACAATAAGTCATAGAACTCGATTGCACGGTCTTCTCTATTTTCTTCATTGAGCGAAAGACCCATTGATACACGCATAAAGAATAATTGTGGTAATTCAAAACGCACGCCATTTGAATGGATGAAGTAACGGTCAAATAAAGTTTGTAGACCTAAATAAGTGAACTGGTTTGAGCGTTCTGGTTTGATCGCAGCAGCCAATTTTGCAAGGTCAAAATCAAGCAAGTCCTTAGAAAGAAGATCAAGCTCAATACCTTTCTTCAAGAAGGTTTCTAAAGCATCACCTTCTAAGGTGTCTGTCGGTAGACCGAGGAACTCTAAACCTGTGCTAACGAGTTCGCTACTAAGTAAACGCGCAGTCACATAAGTATAGTTTGGCTCTTGTTCGATACGGGTACGCGTTGCCATCATCATGGTGGTCGCGATATCGCTTTCTTTTACGCCGTTATATAAGTTCTTTACCGTTTCATCAAGAATGGCTTGAACATCAATTCCTTCTAGACCTTCACTTGCAGTTTCAATGGTGGCTGTAAGCGCATCCAAATCCAATGGTTGGAGCTGACCATTGGCATCTGTAATTTGAAGGGTAGGGTGATGGTTCGCACCAGTTTGCTGACGAGCACTTGCGCGTTGGTCACGATAAATGACGTAGGCACGTGCAACTTTTTGCTCGCCTGTACGCATCAATGCCAATTCAACTTGGTCTTGAATTTCTTCGATATGAATCGTACCGCCAGAAGGCAAACGGCGATTGAATGTGTTCATTACCATTTCAGTCAGTTGAGTGATACGGTCATGGATACGACTTGAGTCAGTACCTTGTTGACCTTCAACAGCTAAAAATGCTTTCCCAATCGCAACAGAAATTTTCTCGGCATTAAATGTCGCAATCTCACCGGTGCGCTTAATGACCTGAAGTTGGCCAGGAGTAGAAGTGATGATGCTCATGTCAGCATAGCTCCATTATCATCTATTTTTATGTTCATGGACCGTTTGAATCGAGCAAAAAGTATGCCACGATGTTTGAGGGATAAACACAATACTTAGTGGTTAAAGTTTATTTTCAACACAAGATACGGGATTTTTTGCAGTAGATCAATCCTTGACTTTTTACTAATTTTTTTTTCATGTGTTAACTGCTGAAATCACAGTCACATAGCATATCAAAGCCATTAAAAAAGGCTTATAGATAACTCTGTGGATAACTCAAAAAACAGACACTTAAATTGTTTTGGGTGAATAAAGAAACAAATTGTTTAACATTGGCACAAAATCTATACTAAATATTCATCCTGTCGGAAAAAGCATAGAGAGCTGAAAAATATATTAAAATTCATAATTTTAATAAAAATATAACAAAAGGGGTTAGGCGTGTATCAGTTTGGTGAACGCCTACTTGTTTACAATGTAAACGTGTGTATATTGCAAAACATAAACCAATGTATCTGTCAGATTTCATAGATAGATTCACTCAGATTTTAGGGGCAAACAAATGAGCCAAGAAGAAAAGTTACCGAAGATTTTGATCGTAGAAGATGACGAACGCTTAGCACGTTTAACACAAGAGTATTTGATTCGTAACGGTTTAGAAGTTGGAGTCGAAACGGATGGTAATCGTGCAATTCGTCGCATTATCAGCGAGCAACCAGATTTAGTGGTTCTCGATGTGATGTTGCCGGGCGCAGATGGCCTGACCGTTTGTCGTGAAGTACGTCCGCATTACCATCAACCAATTTTGATGCTCACTGCACGTACTGAAGATATGGATCAGGTTCTTGGCTTGGAAATGGGTGCAGACGATTATGTTGCGAAACCTGTTCAACCACGTGTGTTATTAGCGCGCATCCGTGCTTTATTACGCCGTACTGACAAAACAGTTGAAGACGAAGTTGCACAACGTATCGAGTTTGATGACCTTGTGATTGATAACGGTGGTCGTTCAGTAACGTTAAATGGTGAGTTGGTTGACTTCACCAGCGCTGAATATGACTTGTTATGGTTGTTGGCGTCGAATGCAGGTCGTATCTTGTCTCGTGAAGATATCTTTGAGCGTCTTCGTGGTATTGAATACGATGGTCAAGATCGTTCGATCGATGTACGTATTTCACGTATCCGTCCAAAAATCGGTGATGACCCAGAAAATCCAAAACGTATCAAAACAGTGCGTAGTAAAGGTTATTTATTCGTTAAAGAAACCAACGGAATCTAAACTCTCTAAAGCCTCCTTTTAAAAGGGGGCTTTTCCCTTGATAGAGGAGGGGCTTGTACAGCGTGGCTGTTCAGGAGAGATTTTAACTAGCTTGGAATTATTTACCCTATGGTAAGTCGAGTACTGAAAAACAGCATATTCTTGCGTATCTATGCTGGATTGGTGGTTTTGGTTGTTGTGGTTGCCGCATTTTGTTATTTGCTGGTGCAGATCATTAACTATCAACGGGCGCAAGAATATCGTGAATCTCTTACCGATGGCATTTCTTATGTCATTAGTGAAGGGGTATCTCGTCAGCCAGAAAAGCAACAAAAGTTAGATTGGATTTCCGATGCGTCTGATTTGCTGGAACTACCGATCTACTATGTCGATGCTGAACGGGTAGAACTATCGCGTACCGAGAAAAAACGTATTGCTGAGCAAAAATCAGTGGTTCGTTATGATGCGAATAATGGGATTGGCTATATCATTATTGGCCTGAAAGACGACCCTAAGCATTTCCTCTATATTAAAGTCGATAAAATTGGCGAACGCCAAATGAAAGCGCTACCGATTTTTGTACTGGATTATTTGATTTTCTATCCAGGGCAGGAGCGTGAGTATTTAGACAAAATTAAAAAGCATTTCTATTACCCAATTGAAATTGCGGATATTAAAGACATTAATCTGGATTCGGAGCAGATTGGTCGTTTGCGCCAAGATCAAAGTGTGTTGCTGTATAAAGACAGTGCAACTGTGCGTGGCACCACCATTTCGATTGTTTCTCCAATGCCAAACCATCCTGCGCAAGTGCTGATTTTAGGGCCTGTTCCAATGTTTAATTGGATGCCGTTCCAGCTGTCAGCAGGGATCACCTTATTCAGCTTGTTCTTATTAAGTTTGGGTGTTTATGGCCTGATTTTACCGCTTGAGCGTAAAATTCGTCAGGTCCGTTATGCCTTGAATAAGATGAAGTCGGGTGACTTGTCATTGCGTGTACCCATTGAAGGTACTGACGAAATGGCAAATTTGGCATCCAGTTATAACAATATGTCAGATCATATTCAGCGTTTGATTGAAGCGCAGCGTGAATTGATGCGTGCGGTGTCGCATGAACTCAGAACACCTGTGGCACGGATTCGTTTTGGTATGGAGATGCTGGCTGAAGAAGATGATTATAATTATCGTATTCAGCAAGTGGACATGATTGATAAAGATATTGAAGCACTCAATACCTTGATTGATGAGATCATGACCTATGCCAAATTGGAGCAAGGTACGCCATCTCTAGATTTCGAAGACATTGTACTGGTTGAAGTATTGGATCAGGTCGCAATGGAAACGGAAGCATTGAAGACGCAAAAAGAAATTGAACTGATTGCACCGCCATTAGCCTTGAAAGTGGATGCAGAACGCCGCTATCTACACCGAGTGGTGCAAAATCTGGTCGGTAATGCAGTACGTTATTGCGATAATAAAGTCCGCATTAGTGGTGGGGTTCGTGCTGACGGTAATGCCTATGTCTGCGTCGAAGATGACGGGCCGGGGATTCCTGAACAAGAGCGCAGTCGTATTTTTGAGGCCTTCGCCCGTTTAGATGACAGCCGTACCCGTGCTTCAGGTGGTTATGGTCTAGGTCTGTCAATTGTCAGCCGGATTGCCTATTGGTTTGGTGGTACGATCCAAGTCGATCAAAGTCCAAACTTGGGCGGTGCACGCTTTATCATGACGTGGCCTGCCAAGCGTTATAAACAAGTCATTAAAAAATAAGTAGTGAAAAAGGAATGATATTTATCATTCCTTTTTTTATTGATATTAATAAAAAAGCCAAAGCAAAATACTTTGGCTAAATCAGGTCTTTTGGCGACCTTGAATTATTACTATTTATTCATGAACAGATGGATCGGGTTCAATCAACGGTTTGCCTGAGCGAAGGCTCTGCAATGCATCTGCATTGAAGTCAATCAGTAGCGCATTGTTCTTGATATCGATTTTATAACCTTTGATCAGGGTTTGATCTCCATTTAAGGTTTCGACTTTATAGCCATCGGCAATATTGAGAATACTTTCTAAATTGGTTGTTGTGGCGGCAAAATCCTCTCTAAATACTTCGTAAATGTCTCTTAAATCAAAAATTGCATTATCAGCATCTGGATGTTTTCGAACATAACTTTCTATATGGCGCATCAGAAGTTGTGAAAAAAAGAAATAATCCGAAGCGTGAGTGTATTCTAGATGCATATTTTTCTCCTTTTGTTCTCATTCTAGAATACTCATCTATTCGCGCTGCTGTGTATAAAGATAATTAAAGTATTTAGCTGAATTGCAACATATTATGTCGAAATGACAACTTGGTTTCGGCCCTGCCGTTTGGCTTGATACAGCGCATCGTCGGCCTGCTTAAATAATTGCTCAATGGCGTGCTGATTTTCAGGTGTGCAGATACAAATTCCAATGCTGATTTGAATGAAGAAACGTTGCTGTTGTTCATGTTCAATCGGGGTTTGGCTGATCTGTAGGCGGATTTTTTCAGCGCAGAGATAAGCTGCATCGGCATCGGTGTCGGTCATAAAGATAGCGAACTCTTCACCGCCTAAACGACCGAGCAAGTCTTGAGGGCTGAGTAGGCTCTGAATGGTGTGCACGCAGCTTTGCAAGGCACGATCACCCATCTGGTGTCCATAGCTGTCATTCACTTGTTTAAAGTGATCAATGTCGAGCATAAGAAAGGCCGTACTTTGACCAGCCTGTGTTGCTTGCTGCTGGAACAGTTGCACCGATTGTAGAAATTGGCGGCGGGTCAGGCTGGAGGTGAGTTCATCATGCGCAATGGTATCTTGCAATTCTTGGATTAGCTTGGATCTCACCATATTGATACTGGACACGGTGAGTGGGGCAATCGTCATCATAATCAGTCCAAGGCGGATTGAGATGGCATTATTTAAAAATTGCTGGGGATAAAGTAGCAGGTAGTTCTGCGAGACGTGATAGATCACAAAGGCGCAGCTGATCGAAGTAATCATTGCCACTGAAAAATGACGATAGCTCAATGCACACCAGATCAGTGCCGCAATTGGATAAAGTAGGGAACCGGGACCTGCATCATAGTAGCCAATTGCAATGGAGAAAATAACTGCAAATAGCGGTAAGCTTTCTTGTACCGTTTGAGTTTTAAACTCTTGGAGTTGCTGTTTAAATTCACTCCAAAGCGGAGCACTAATGATTGCCGGGAGCAGTAATAATGCATTTTGAATTTCCGCAGTAAACCAATAGCCAAAATCAATCCAAAATGAACCTAAAGCAAATTTGGTGTTAAATAAAGGTAGGGTGAGGGCTGCAAATAATGAGCTAGCCAAACCACCGATACAGCAAAAACTAAATAGAAATAGATAAAAATAACCATGATGCATTGAACGGATAAATGCATTAAATTTGACATATAGGGCCAATGTCGTGATGACGTAGAGTAGATTTGCTGAGGTTAGACAAATATTGAGTAAAAAAGGCGTATCTTGTGAGGTATCGGCAAGTAGGTAACCCACGATTGCCCCAATAAAACTGATCGGGTGGCGTGTTTGCGGAAAACGAATGAGTAAACCGAGCAGAACCGAGTTAGCAGGCCAAAAAGAGGCAAGAAAGGTGAGGTGTCTGGTTGCGATACCGAGTAGGCAGCACAATAGAATTACCCCACTAAAAAGTAGAAATAATTGTAAAAGGGAGCGTGGTTTTAATGCTGCATAGGCTTGGGGCATGCTGACGCGGTTCTATGGGGAGGCAAGGTCGCGCTATTATATAGGGTCTGTTGAGATTTCACAGATGCTTGCGACAGAGGACATTTTTTAGACGGTACAAGGCAGGTTTTACGAAACTTAGTTATTCTAAGTGTGTGAGACCTAACGCCGTAACGGCAAAAAAAGTCCCTGTCCTTGCGCTGCGTCAAAGCAATGCTTTGCTCTTGCTTAGGTTATGGCTAAAACCTCCATAAACTGCGTTATGAAACTTGGCAAGGGGATCACCATTGCCTGCATTTCATGCCTTGTTTCTGTCGTTTTAGCCGATAACGCAATGCATGGCTGAAATGTCAACAGGCCCTAACTTCTGTTTAAATTTTCATCATAAATTTGTATCAATGCAATGATTTAGTTCGTGCTGCAATATATTGGGGCGGACCACTCAAAATTTAGATTTTTTCACGATGTAGAAAAAGAAAAAAATGATCAATATAGTCTTCTTGATTAGATAATTCGATTTTTAGGGGTGAATTAACCATGATCTTGGATATATCGGTAAATTTAAGGACAAAATCATCCGAAAGACTAAAGCGCTTCAACTAGCATGAGAAATTAGAAATCAGGTACAATTGGCGGGATTAATTTTGTGTTTGGTGTATTTGAAGGCCAATACATACATTCTTTGTTAAAAATAGGCCTGCCAGGAGTTATCCCCGCATGAGTGCCATTACTCCATACGAATGGGCAATAATTGCCTTCGTGATCGGCGTTACATTTCTTTGCGTTTTTATGCTCACTGTTCCCTTACTCCTAGGGGGTAAAGCATGGGGACGTGCAAAGCAAGAGCAGTTTGAATCAGGTGTAGTTGGTGCGGGCGGTGCTCGTATCCGCTTGTCAGCCAAGTTCTATTTAGTTGCAATTTTCTTTGTGGTTTTCGATCTGGAAGCCCTCTATCTCTACGCTTGGGCAACTTCAGTTCGTGAAGTCGGTTGGGTTGGTTTTGCAACGGCTGCTGTCTTTATTTTAGTTTTATTAATCGGTTTGATTTATGAGCTTTCTACAGGCGCACTTAACTGGGCACCTTCAGATCGTCGTAAAGCAGCTGGGATTAAAACCAAAATAGGTTCGCCAAATATGAACATTGCTGACATTACGCGATTCAATAATATTGAAGAGTTAGTTGTCGATCCTACTGGTCATATTCCAGCACAGTCTTCAGGTCGTGTTAAATCTAAAACACCGACTACATCATTACTTAAAAAGGAGTAAGTCGGGATGAAATATACTTTAACCCGTGCGAATCCAGATGCCGATCAATATCCATTACAAGATCGTCAAATCGTAACTGATCCACTTGAGGAAGAAGTTAATAAAAGCGTGATGATGACGCGTCTTGAAGATGTGTTGCATACAGCGGTGAACTGGGGGCGTAAAAACTCTTTGTGGCCTTTTAACTTTGGTACTTCATGCTGCTACGTTGAATATGCAACGACTTTAACGGGTGTACATGACTTATCCCGTTTTGGTGCTGAGGTTATTCGTGCTTCACCACGTCAAGCAGATTTGATGATTGTTGCAGGGACCTGCTTTGTCAAAATGGCACCTGTAATTCAACGTTTGTATGAACAAATGCTTGAGCCTAAATGGGTGATCTCAATGGGTGCTTGTGCGAACTCTGGCGGTATGTATGACATCTACTCTGTAGTTCAAGGTGTCGATAAAATTATTCCTGTTGATGTGTACATCCCAGGTTGCCCGCCTCGTCCAGAAGCATTGATTCAAGCATTGATGTTACTTCAAGACCAAATTCAACTAGAGCGCCGTCCACTTTCAGCGGTTATTGGTGATGATCTTCAGCCTGTGTATAAGCCAAAGATGATGCCAGAACGTGACCGTAAAAATGCTGAACGTATTGCGGTGAAAAACTTACGCTCTATGGATGATATTAAATAATTTTCTCGATGAGTTTTTGACATGTCCCGTGATGGGTATGGTCATCGGAAAAATTGCCAGAATTTGTATTAAATAGGAAGCCAAGCCAATGGCTGAAACTGACATTGCTATGCCAGAATCAACACCAGTTGATTCCCGCCCTGCATTTGCAATCGTAGAAGAGCTCAAAACCAAATTTGGTGAGAACTTCTATGTGCAGACGACTTTTGAAGAGTTTCCAACAGTCTGGGTTGAGCGCGCACGCGTGCAAGAAGTCCTTATGTTCCTCCGTAAAGTGGAACGTCCTTATGTGATGTTGTTTGACTTATCAGCGGTAGATGAGCGTTTACGTGTTCACCGTGATGGTTTACCAGCATCTGACTTCACTGTGTTCTATCACTTGTTATCGCTTGAGCGTAATAGTGATATTCGTATTAAAGTTGCGTTGAATGAAAATGATTTAAGCATTCCAACTGCAACCAACATTTGGCCAAATGCCAACTGGTACGAGCGTGAAGCTTACGATATGTTCGGTATCGATTTCGCAGGGCATCCAATGCTCCGTCGTATCTTGTTACCAACCTATTGGGAAGGTCACCCATTACGTAAAGAATATTCAGCGCGTGCGACAGAATATACGCCGTATATGCAAGACCAAGCAAAGCAAGATTTCGAACAAGAACACTTACGCTTTGTACCAGAAGACTGGGGTCTAAAACGCGGTAATGACGACGAAGACTTCATGTTCCTGAACTTGGGTCCTAACCATCCATCTGCACACGGTGCTTTCCGTGTGGTATTACAGTTGGACGGTGAAGAAGTGAAAGACTGTGTGCCTGATATCGGTTATCACCACCGTGGTGTGGAAAAGATGGCTGAACGTCAAACATGGCATTCATTCATTCCTTATACCGATCGTGTCGACTACCTCGGTGGTTGTGCGCAAAACATGCCATACGTGATGGCTGTTGAGCAGCTTGCTGGTATTAAAGTACCTGAGCGTGCACAAGTCATTCGTGTGATGTTGAACGAATTATTCCGTATCAATAACCACTTGTTGTTTTGTGGTACAGCGATTCAGGATGCGGGTGGTATGACTCCTGTATTCTATATGTTCGCAGACCGTCAAAAAGTCTATGACATCGTTGAAGCGATTACGGGTTACCGTATGCACCCAGCATGGTTCCGTATTGGTGGTACAGCACACGACCTTCCAAATAACTGGCAAAAACTTGTTAAAGAGTTGCTAGAGTGGATGCCGAAACGTTTGAATGAGTACTACACTGCTGCACTTAAAAACTCAGTATTTATTGGTCGTACGCGTAACGTTGCGCAATACGATGCTAAATCTGCGTTGGCTTGGGGTGTAACAGGTACTGGTTTACGTGCGACGGGTATTGATTTTGACGTTCGTAAATATCGTCCATACAGTGGTTATGAAAACTTCGACTTTGATATTCCAGTGGAATATGAAGGCGATGCATATGCACGTGTCTTGGTTCACTTCCGTGAAATTACTGAGTCGTTGAAAATCATTCAACAGTGCTTGGATAACATGCCATCTGGTCCTTATAAAGCGGATCATCCATTGGCTGTTCCACCACCGAAAGATAAGACATTACAAGATATTGAAACCTTGATTACGCACTTCTTGAGCGTATCTTGGGGTCCAGTAATGCCTGCGGGTGAGTCATCATTTATGACGGAAGTCGTGAAAGGCGCGAGTACTTATTATTTGACTTCAGACAAGTCAACGATGAGTTACCGTACCCGTATTCGTACACCGACATTCACTCACTTACAGCAAATGCCTTCAGTGATTAACGGCAGTTTGGTTTCTGACTTGATCATTTATTTGGCGACCATTGACGTGGTTATGGCTGACGTGGATCGCTAGGGGTAAACGATTATGATGATTTTGACTGATAAAAAACCACGTGTGAATGTTGAAGGGATTTTGACTGCTGACGAAATTCATGACATTGAACATCACATTGGTCATTACCCGTACCCACGTGCAGCCTCTTTGGATGCTTTGAAGTGTGTACAGCGCCGTAATGGTTGGGTAGATGATGCACAAATGAATGCGATTGCACAGTTGTTGACGATGAGTGTGGCGGATCTTGAAGGTGTTGCAACTTTCTATAACCGTATCTACCGTCAACCGGTTGGTCGCCATGTGATTTTATTGTGTGACTCAATTGCATGCTTCTTGATGGGTGCAGAAACTTTGGCAGAAGCATTCCAGCGCGAGTTGGGTATCCAGTACGGACAAACCACAGCAGATGGCCGTTTTACCTTGCTCCCAATTTGCTGTTTAGGCAACTGCGATAAAGGTCCAACTTTAATGATTGATGAAGATACGCATGGTCTTGTGGACGTGTCATCAGTTAAACAGTTATTGGAGAAGTATGTATGAATACTGAACCAAAACCAATTTATGGCGACGGTAATCCAGAAACGCATCCATTGACTTGGCGTTTGAGCAAACAAGAGTTTGTGCGTGCAGCAGATGAGTATGAAGCACTTGAAGGTTATGCTGGCTTTAAAAAAGCATTGAGCATGCCACCAAAAGACGTGCTTGAAGTCATTAAAGCTGCAACGGTCAAAGGTCGTGGTGGTGCAGGTTTCCCAGCGGGAATTAAATGGTCATTGATGGCGCCAAATGATGGTGGTCCACGCTATTTGATCTGTAATGCCGATGAAATGGAACCAGGTACCTTTAAAGACCGTTTGTTGATGGAAAAACTTCCTCATCAATTGATCGAAGGCATGCTGATTGCAGGTTATACCTTAGAAGCAACTCAAGGTTATATCTTCATCCGTGGTGAATATGTTGAAGCAGCTCAATACTTAAATGAAGCATTAGAGCAAATCCGTGCCAAAGGTTACTTGGGTGACAACATCCTTGGAACAGGCTGGAACTTTGATATGCATGTTCACACTGGCGCAGGTCGTTATATCTGTGGTGAAGAAACTGCATTGATCAACTCGCTTGAAGGTCGTCGTGCCAATCCGCGTACTAAGCCACCATTCCCGCAAGTTGCAGGGGCATGGGGCCGTCCAACGATTGTCAACAACGTTGAGACCTATAACAACTTGCCAGCGATTATGCTTCGTGGTCCTGAGTGGTACATCAATCTTTCTGCGGGTAAGTCGAAAGATCCGGGTACCAAGATCTATGGTGCATCAGGCAAAGTTAAATTCCCTGGTCTTTGGGAACTTCCATTTGGTACAACAGCGCGTGAAGTGATTGAAGAACATGCGGGTGGTATGCGTGATGGTCTTACTTTGAAAGCATGGTTACCAGGTGGTGCTTCGACTGACTTTTTAGCAGCTGAGCACATTGATTTGCCAATGGATTCTGAAACGATCATGAAAGCGGGTTCACGTTTAGGTACCTGTTTGTTGATGGTTGTGGATGAAACTCAATGTATGGTTTCTGCTACACGTAATTTAGAAGAATTCTTTGCACGTGAATCATGTGGTTTCTGTACACCATGCCGTGATGGTTTACCTTGGGCAGTTAAAGCGCTTAAAGCACTGGAAGCAGGCGAAGGTAAGAAAGAAGATATCGATCACCTACAAGAACTTACTCGTAAATTGTGGATTGGTAAAACTTTCTGTGCTCACGCACCAGGTGCGATGGAGCCGCTTATGGGCGCACTTAAATATTTCCGTGGCGAGTTTGAAGCAAAGGTTAAAACCCATGCTCCTGCTCTAGACGTAGAACAAGCTTAAGGAATTCGACTATGGCTACAATTCATGTCGATGGAAAATCGTATGAAGTCAACGGCACTGAAAACTTGCTACAAGCATGTTTAAGCCTTGGCATCGACATCCCGTATTTTTGTTGGCACCCATCCTTAGGTTCTGTTGGTTCTTGTCGTCAATGTGCGGTGACTCAGTACGCAAATCCTGAGGACACACGTGGACGCTTGGTGATGTCATGTATGACACCTGCTGCCGACAATACCTATATTTCGATTGAAGACAAAGAAGCGACGGATTTCCGTGCGTCGATTGTTGAATTCTTAATGACCAACCACCCGCACGACTGTCCAGTCTGTGAAGAAGGTGGTCACTGTCATTTACAAGATATGACCGTCATGACGCAACATGACCGTCGTCGCTATCGCTTTACCAAACGTACGCATCACAACCAAGAGTTGGGTTCGTTTATTGCGCATGAGATGAACCGTTGTATCGCATGTTATCGTTGTGTGCGTTACTACAAAGATTATGCGGGCGGTACGGACTTTGGTGTATATGCCAATGCTTCACGTGTTTACTTTGGTCGTCCAGAATCAGGCACTTTAGAGTCTGAATTCTCTGGTAACTTGACTGAAGTCTGCCCAACGGGTGTATTCACGGATAAGACCCATTCAGCACGCTATAACCGTAAGTGGGACATGCAGTATGCGCCAAGCGTATGTCATGGCTGTTCTTCAGGTTGTAACATTTCTCCGGGCGAACGCTATGGCGAAATCCGTCGTGTTGAAAACCGTTTCAATGGTTCAGTCAACCAATACTTCCTTTGTGACAAAGGTCGTTTCGGTACAGGTTATGTGAATCGTGAAGATCGTCCACGTCAACCGCAGTTCCGCAATGGTGAAACTGTTGCGACTGTGAGTGTTGATCAGGCACTTGATCAAGTGATTACTCAACTTCAAGGCAAGAAAGTGTTAGGTATTGGTTCACCACGCGCAAGCTTGGAATCAAACTACGCACTGCGTGAATTGGTCGGACAAGACAATTACTCAACAGGTATGTCTCAAAAAGATCAAAACTTGGTTGAGTTAGCTGCATCAATCATGCAAACACAGGGTATCTATAACCCGAACATGCGTGAAATTGAAAGCTATGATGCGGTGTTGATCTTGGGTGAAGACTTAACTCAAACTGCGCCACGTATGGCATTGTCTGTTCGCCAAGCTGCGAAAAACAAAGCCAAAGAAATGGCTGCTGCGACACGTACACCAGACTGGTTAGCAGAACCTGTACAACGTATCGGTCAAGATGCAAAATCACCAATCTATATCCTTGCTGCAACACAAACGCGTTTAGCCGATGTTGCAACAGGTGAAGTGGTTGCATCTCCAAATGATATCGCACGTTTAGGTTTCGCGGTTGCTGCTGCTGTTAAAGGTGAAGCACTCTCTGGTTTAGCGGATGATGCCAAAGCATTTGCGCAAACCATTGCAGATACTTTGAAAGCGGCGAAAAAACCATTGATTATCTCTGGTACCAGCTTACAAGATCCTGCAATCATGGAAGCTGCAGCTCAAGTTGCACAAAACTTAGGTGAACATGCAGGCTTGTCATTGACTGTTCCTGAAGTGAACTCAATGGGCTTGGCGCTGTTTGGTGGCTTAAGCTTAGAACAAGCATTTGCACAAGATTATGATGCAGTGGTTGTGATTGAAAATGACTTAACTCGTCGTTTACCAGTGGCTCAAGTGAAAGCTGCATTTGACAAGGCTGAGACTGTGATCGTGCTCGATCATAGCGAAACTGAAACCTTGAAACTTGCAGATATCGTACTTTCAGCAGCAAGCTTTGCTGAAGGTGACGGTACTGTCGTGAGCCAAGAAGGCCGTGCACAACGTTTCTATCAAGTGTATGACCCAAGCTACTACAAACCTGAATATGCGATCAAAGAATCATGGCGCTGGTTACATGCCATTGAGACAGGTCTCAAAGGCAAAGCAGTGGACTGGACATTGCTTGATGATGTGATTGATGACATCGTGAAGAATGTTCCTGTGCTTGCTGCAATTGAAGACGTTGCACCAGATGCTGGCTATCGTATCCACGGTTTGAAAATTGCACGTGAACCACGTCGTTACTCAGGTCGTACCGCAATGCGTGCACCGTTATCGGTTCACGAACCTAAGCAACCGACGGATATCGACTCTGCATTAACGTTCTCGATGGAAGGTTATGTAGGGAATCAGACTGCATCTTCATTGGTACCTTTCGCATGGTCTGCGGGTTGGAACTCACCACAAGCTTGGAACAAATACCAAGATGAAGTGGGTGGTCACTTAAAAGGTGGTGATTCGGGTGTTCGTTTATTCGATCGTTTAGCAAAACGTCCTGCGCGTAGCTATGTTGCACCTTCTGCTGTTGTTGTGAATCCTGAAAGCTTCCGCCTTGTGCCGATGCACCATATTTTTGGTTCTGGCGAATTCACCATTAAAACACCTGCGATGGAATCTCGTATTCCTGAAGCAATGTTTGCTGTGGGTGAGCAAGATGCGACACGCTTAAATGTTCAAGATGGTCAACGTATTACAGTGAAAGCGGGTGAAACGAGTATTAGCTTGCCAGTACAAGTGATCGAATATTTACCAACAGGTTATATTGGTTACCCAATTGGTTTAGCACCAACTGTTTCATTGGCAGAGCCTGTTTCTGTGGCGGTAGGAGTGTAATTCATGAATCAAGAAATTATACGTCAAACGCCACTTTGGGCTGAGAACTGGCCAATCGCTTATTCAGTGATTCAGGCGATTGTGATCTTGCTGGTGGTGGTTTTGGTTGCTGCTTTGATGTCATTTATTGAGCGTCGTCTCTTGGCATTATGGCAAGACCGTTATGGTCCAAACCGTGTCGGTCCAGGTGGTATGTTCCAGATCGTTGCCGACATGCTTAAGATCATGTTCAAAGAAGACTGGACACCAAAGTTTGCTGATAAGCTGACTTTCCGTTTAGCACCAGCAGTTGCGATGGCAACTGCGGTACTTTCATTCATGGTGATTCCAGTAAGTCCTACACTGGGCGTTGCGGATATGAGTATCGGCCTATTGTTCTTTATGGCAATGGCAGGTATTGCAGTTTATGCAGTGTTATTTGGTGGTTGGGCGTCTAACAACAAATACTCATTACTCGGTGGTCTTCGTTCTGCTGCTCAAACCATTTCTTATGAAGTGTTCTTGGGTATCTCGTTGATGGGTGTGGTTGCGATTGCAGGTTCATTCAACCTTCGTGAAATTGTTGAAGCACAACGTGATATGTGGTTCATCATTCCTCAGTTCTTAGGTTTCTTGATCTTTGTGGTTGCGGGTGTTGCGGTTACGCACCGTCACCCATTTGACCAACCAGAAGCTGAACAAGAATTGGCTGAAGGTTACCATGTTGAATATGGTGGTATGAAGTGGGGGATGTTCTTCGTTGCGGAATACGTCAACGTTGTTTTGATCTCGGCTTTGATCGTGACTTTATTCTTCGGCGGATGGCTTGCACCATTTAACTTAGAAATTCCATTTGTTCCACCATTATTCTGGTTCGTGATTAAAACAGCATTCTTTGTAATGATGTTTGTCTTGGCGCGTGGCTCGTTAATGCGTCCACGTTATGACCAAGTGATGAACTTTGGTTGGAAAGTTTGTTTGCCATTGGCGTTGGTCAACTTGTTAGTGACTGGTGCTGTGATTCTGATGAATCAGGCCTAGGACAGCAGGGAGTACAAAATGTATAAAATTCTAGCTGGCTTTGGATCGATTGTACGTTCGTTATGGATGGTGTTCAGCCATGTAACACGTAAACGTGACACGATCTTATATCCAGAAGTACCGGGTGAACAAATTGCGCCTCCACGCTATCGCGGTCGTATCGTATTAACGCGTGATCCAGATGGTGAAGAGCGTTGTGTGGCATGTAACCTGTGTGCGGTTGCATGTCCAGTGGGCTGTATTTCATTGCAAAAAGCGGAAAAAGAAGATGGACGTTGGTATCCAGAATTTTTCCGTATTAACTTCTCACGCTGCATTTTCTGCGGTATGTGTGAAGAAGCATGTCCAACCACAGCGATTCAGATGACACCAGATTTCGAACTTGGTGAGTATGTACGTCAAGACTTGGTGTATGAGAAAGAAAACTTACTCATTTCTGGACCTGGTAAATATCCTGACTACAATTTCTATCGTGTCACTGGTATGGCTGTGAGCGGTAAAGAAAAAGGTCAAGCACAAAAAGAAAGTGCACCAGTAGATGTACGGAGCTTATTACCATGATGTGGCCATTTTATTTGATGGCACTTGTGGCCATTGTTTCGACAGTACGTGTTGTGACCAACACCAATCCTGTGCATGCATTACTTAGCTTGATCGTTTCTCTTCTTGCGGTTGCTGGCATTTTCATGATCGTGGGTGCGCCGTTTGCGGCTGCCCTTGAGATCATCGTTTATGCAGGTGCGATCATGGTCTTGTTCGTCTTCGTTGTCATGATGTTGAACCTTGGACAAGATACCATTGAACAAGAAAGCAAATGGTTGACTTCAGATGCTTGGGCTTTTCCTGCACTGATGAGCTTTTTATTAGGCTTAATCTTGGTGTGGATGCTCGGTGGTGAATACACCACGATTTCTGCGCCAATGGGTACAGAAGTTGTTGGGCCTAAAGCAGTCGGTCAAGCACTATTTACTCACTATCTATTATTGGTAGAAGTTGCCGCGATGTTATTGCTTGCAGCACTTGTTGCAGCATTCCACTTAGGCAAACGTGAACCAGGTGCAGAAGAGGATAAAGAATAATGGGACACATCCCTTTAGAACATGGTTTGATCGTTGCAACCATCCTTTTTGCACTGGGTTTTTACGGTGTAATGGTGCGACGCAACCTTTTATTTATGCTAATGAGCCTTGAGGTGATGATGAATGCTGCTGCGTTGGCATTCGTCTTGGCAGGTAGTGTTTGGGCTCAGCCAGATGGACAGATCATGTTCATTTTGATCCTGACGCTTGCTGCAGCAGAGGCATGTATTGGTCTTGCGATCGTCCTTCAGTTTTATCATCGCTTCCATCACTTGGATGTGGATGCTGCTAGTGAGATGCGCGGATGAGTACATTATATTTAACCGTTTTATTTCCGCTCATTGGTTTTATCCTTTTAGCGGCAGGGCGTGACAAACTTTCTGAAAATGTAGCTGCCATTATTGGTGTTGGTTCAGTTGGTTTATCTGCGTTATTTGCTTTAATTGCCGGTCTTGCATTTACCAGCAGTGGTCAAACCGTTTTTGTTCAACACTTATGGACTTGGTTCAGTGTTGGCGGTTTTGAGCCAGGCATCAGCTTACATTTAGACGGCTTGTCATTATTGATGACAGGTATGGTCACAGGTGTTGGCTTCCTGATTCACATCTTCGCATCATGGTATATGCGTGGTGAAGAAGGTTATGCGCGTTTCTTCTCTTATTTCAACCTATTCGTTGCCAGCATGTTGTTGTTGGTATTGGGCGATAACTTGGCGTTATTGTTCTTAGGTTGGGAAGGCGTAGGTCTGTGCTCTTACTTATTGATTGGTTTCTATTACTCAAACCCTGCAAATGGCTGGGCGGCAATCAAGGCATTCACCGTAACACGTGTGGGTGACGTATTCTTACTCATCGCATTGTTCTTGCTCTATCAACAATTTGGTACTTTGAATATTCAGTACATTGTTGAAAATGCAGCGACTGTCATGACACAAAGCTCATCATTGTCGATCTGGACAGCATTGATGTTGTTCTTGGGTGCAGCGGGTAAATCAGCGCAAATTCCATTACAAACTTGGTTAGCTGATGCGATGGCTGGTCCTACACCAGTGTCTGCATTGATCCATGCTGCAACAATGGTTACAGCAGGTGTGTACTTATGCTGCCGTATGTTCTCTGTGATTGAAATGGCACCAGAAGTAATGCAGTTCATCTCGATTACAGGTGCTGTGACTTTGCTGGTGGCTGGCTTTGCCGCATTGGTGCAAACCGATATCAAACGTATCTTGGCTTACTCAACCATGAGTCAGTTGGGTTATATGTTTATGGCAGTGGGTGCTGAAGCATACCAAGCTGGTTTATTCCACATGTTGGCTCACGCATTCTTCAAAGCATTATTGTTCCTTTCTTCAGGTGCCGTAATTCTTGCATGTCATCACGAACAAAACATTTTCAAAATGGGTGGATTACGTCATAAGATTCCATTCGTATTCTGGTGTTTCGTAATCGGTGGTGGCGCATTGGCAGCACTTCCAATCGTGACTGTTGGCTTCTTCTCTAAAGATGCGATCTTGGGTGCAGTATATGCACAGTCTACAATTGCAAATCTTCCACTTTACAATACGTTGTACTGGGTTGGTGTTGCGGGTGCATTCTTAACGTCTATCTATACTTTCCGTTTAATCTGGGTGGTATTCTTCGGCGAAGAGAAAACCCATGCACATGCGATTCATGGCGTCACTTACTGGGGTCCGCTTGCAATTCTTGCTGCGTTATCAACAGGTATCGGCTACTTCCTACAAGCGCCAGTTGCAAAATTATTGACTGCTGCAAGCATTCCAAGTTTTGTTGTTCCTGAGAGCTTAGAAGCTGCTGTTGCACATGCTGAACATTTAGCAAGTGGTGTTGCCCTCGCTGGTTTAGCTGTGGGTATCTTCTTGTTTGCTTTTGCATACGGTGCAGTAAAAGCTTTTGCTCAAACATCTTTGGGTTCAGGTTTAGCGCACATTTGCCGTACAGCATTTGGTTTCGATGCTTTGTATGACATCGTATTTGTAAAACCTTATTTATTGATTGCGAAAATTTTAGGTCGTGATCCAGTTGACGGTTTATGGTTAGTACTCCCTGCAATTGTGAAGGGTGGTAATAGCTTTACAAGTTCGCGTCAAACAGGTTCATTACGTGAATACGCTTCAAGCATGTCACTCGGTGTAGTGGTGTTATTGATGATCTTGATCGTGATTCAGGTTGTGGGGAAATAAAATGGAAAACAATTTAATTTTACCCGCACTGATTTTAGTTCCTTTCATTGCTGGTTTTATTTGTTGGTTAGTCGATAAATACGACCAACATTTACCGCGCTGGATTGCCTTGATTGGTATGTTGATTACCTTCGGTTTGGGCATTGCACTGTGGCAAAGTGGTACATTTAGCTACGAGTTGGGCGGTAAAGTCCCGACTTGGGCGGCTGAATTCCATCTTCCATGGATTCAGACTTTAGGCATTAGCATTCACTTAGCGGTGGATGGTTTATCTCTACTTATGGTGTTGTTGACTGCATTACTGGGTGTACTTGCAGTTGGCTGTTCATGGGGTGAGATTCAAAAGAACGTTGGTTTCTTCCATTTAAACTTACTTTGGAGTTTGGGTGGGGTCATCGGTGTATTCTTGGCGATTGACTTATTCTTGTTCTTCTTCTTCTGGGAGATGATGCTCGTACCAATCTACTTCTTGATTGCGTTATGGGGACACTCAGGGTCGAATGGTCGTTCGCGTGTTTATGCTGCAACCAAATTCTTCTTATATACTCAAATCGCTGGTTTGATCATGTTGATCGGTATCTTGGGCCTTGTGGTCTATGGATACATGATGACAGGTATGATCGGTTTCGATTACAACTATCTATTGGCTGTTGCGAACCACTTACCACCTGAAGTTGCTTATGCATTCATGCTGTGTTTCTTCATCGGTTTTGCGGTGAAATTACCAGTATTCCCATTACACGGCTGGTTGCCTGATGCGCATGCTCAAGCACCAACAGCGGGTTCTGTGGATTTAGCGGGTATTTTGATTAAAACAGCTGCGTACGGTTTGCTTCGTTTCGTAATTCCATTCTTCCCGGCTGCATCAGCACAATTTGCTGATATCGCCATTATTTTGGGTCTGATTGGTATTTTCTACGGTGCATTCTTAGCGTACCAACAAACAGATATGAAACGCTTACTTGCGTACACGTCTATTTCGCACATGGGTTTCATCTTACTTGCAATTTATGCAGGTAATATCCTGACATTCCAAGGCCTCATGATCATGATGTTGGCACATGGTTTGTCATCTGCTGCATTGTTCATTATGTCGGGTCAAGTGTACGAGCGTTTACATACACGTGATTTACGCTTGATGGGTGGTCTTCGTGGCCAGCTGCAATATTTGCCATTCTTCTTGATGTTCTTTGTTGCAGCATTGGTTGGTGTACCAGGTCTAGGTAACTTTATTGGTGAATTCCTGATCTTGATGGGTTCATTCAAAGCTTATCCAGCGTTCACGATCATTGCAGCAGTGAGCTTGGTATTTGCTGGTCTTTATGGTCTGATTCTGATTCACAAAGCATTATTTGGTGAACCAAACCCAGAGCAAAAACAGCACTATACTAGTCCGCTTAAAGATCTATCTGCACGTGAAGTCACTATTTTGATGATCTGTGCGATCGGTTTAGTTTGGTTAGGTATTTACCCGCAAACATTCTTGGATATGTCTCATTCAAGCATGCAATGGTTAGTAAATAGTTATATGCCAGTACAAGAAGTTGTCGAAACTGTTCAACAGGCTGCAACTCAACTTGAACATGTGGAGATGCAATAAATCATGAACTTCACAATTTCTTTTTCTGAGCTAATGCCACTTGCTCCCGTGATGATTGTGGCTTTGACCGCAATCGTCGTGATGTTATTAACTGCGATTAAGCGTAATCACAATCTGATTGCAACAACTTCGGTTGTGGGTTTAAACCTTGCTGCAATTTATATTGGATACACCATGTTTAGTGGGCACTTTGCACCAGTAAACGTGATGGGTATGTTCATGGTTGATCCATTTACCATGCTCTATCAATTCCTGATTCTAATTGCTGCTTTAGCGTGCTGTACTTTATCTCATGCTTATATTGAGACTTATAAGGACAACCGCGAAGAGTTGTATATCTTGTTACTGTGCTCAGTGACAGGTGCAATGTTGTTGGTTTCAAGCTCACACTATGCAGCATTCTTCATCAGCCTAGAGTTGATGTCGATTCCTGTATACGGCATGTTGGCGTATACCTATCAACGTAGTCAGTCTTTGGAAGCGGGGATTAAATACCTTGTGCTTTCAGCGACTGCTTCTGCAATGTTGCTCATGGGTATGGCTTATATCTATGCGTATACAGGTTCATTGTCATTCTATGACTCTGTTCAGGCATTGTTTACTGCAATCAAACAACCAATGGTGTTATTGGGCTTAGGTTTAATTATCTTTGCTGTTGCATTCAAACTTTCACTTGCGCCATTCCATAAATGGACGCCAGATGTGTATGCAGGTGCACCGGCACCTATGGCAACCTTCTTGGCAACGGCTGCGAAAGTTGCAACGATTGGTCTATTTGTACGTTACTTACTGACTTCTGGTGCAATCTTGGTTGAATCATTAGTGACGGTGATTACCATCATTGCGGTATTGTCGATCGTGGTGGGTAACTTACTTGCAGTTCGTCAAGTCAACTTGAAACGTATCTTGGGTTATTCATCGATTGCACACTTCGGTTATTTGTTAATTGCTTTAATCAGCATGACTTACGCAAGTCTTGGTAGTGTGACGGTTTATGTAATTACCTATGTATTGACCACAATCGGTGCATTTGGTGCGGTTGCATTAATGTCGAGCCCATATAACAACGTCGATGAAGCACAAAGCCTTGCAGACTACCGTGGTTTGTTCTGGCGCCGTCCGATCTTGACTGCAACATTAACTGTAATGATGTTGTCTTTAGCAGGTATTCCATTAACAGCAGGCTTCATTGGTAAGTTCTTGGTGGTGATGGCTGCGGTGACAACGCAACACTGGTTCTTGGCGGCAATGATTGTGGTGGGTAGTGGTATCGGTTTGTATTACTACTTACGTGTGATGGTGGTGATGTATATGACTCCACCAGATGTACCTCGTATTGATGCGGATGCTCATTGGGGAAGTAAAGTCGGTGGTCTTATGGTCCTTGCTGCTGCGTTATTAGTATTGGTGATGGGTGTTTATCCGGATCCAATGATTAACTTGGCATTGAAGGCAGAGATCCTTTCTCCGTTGCACTTTATGTTGTCTCAACAACAGTAATCGTCGGATTTGTACAAAAAAGCCTCCAAAGTTGGAGGCTTTTTTATTGATGAGTAAAAAAACACTTTATAATGGAGTGAGATTAATATTACCTAGGTACTCATTCGTGTCGATTCAAGAAATCCGTCATCCGCTCATTCGCCATAAACTTGGTTTATTACGTCGTTCAGATATTAGTACCAAGAACTTCCGTGAATTAGCGCAAGAAGTCACGATGTTACTGACTTATGAAGCAACAAAGGATCTTCCTGTTGTTGATCATGAAATTGATGGGTGGGCAGGGAAAGTCTCAACTCAGCGTATCGCAGGGAAGAAAATCACAATTGTTCCAATCTTGCGTGCTGGTATTGGTATGCTTGAGGGCGTTCTTAGCCTGATTCCAAGCGCGAAAGTGAGTGTTTTAGGTTTAGAGCGTGATGAAGCAACTTTAGAAGTGCGCACATACTATAAAAAGTTGGTGCCTGATGTTGCCAATCGCTTAGCCATGATTATTGATCCAATGCTTGCGACAGGTAATTCTTTAATTGCTGCAATTGATGTATTGAAAGCAAGTGGCTGTAAAGATATTCGTGTCATGGTCTTGGTTGCCGCGCCAGAAGGTGTTGCGAAAGTAGAAGCGGCACATCCAGATGTGTTGATCTATACCGCGTCGATTGACCAAGGTCTGAATGAAGAAGGTTATATTGTTCCTGGTCTTGGTGATGCAGGTGACAAAATTTTTGGTAGTGTTCAAAAAGACTGATTTTTGAAACATTCATAAAAAGAGACTTGATCTCATCCTGATACTGTTTTGGGGATAGATTGAAAGTCTCTTTTTTATTTTTATATACTGTGATGATCAGATTTGCAAAGTAGGATAAATGTCATGAAGCAAGAGTTCTATCAGGGAAAAATTAAACAATATAATCCAGACAAAGGCTTTGGCTTTATTGGGACCTCTGAAGGGGATGTGTTTTTTCATATTTCAGAGTATCCCGCTGGTGGCGAGCCGAAAAGAAATGAAAAAGTGAAATTTGTGGTCGTTGAAAATGACGGGAAGTACAAAGCCACAAAAATTGAGCTTGTTGATCCAAATCCAGCGAAAACTAGAAAAACTAAAATAGCGACGCACAATAATTCAATCACATCAGAGTTGTTATCTAACTTCAGACGCTAATTTTTCTGGTTTGATTTGAACTTGTTTTTAAAGCTCAAAAGAGAAGAGGCGGTTAGCCTCTTTTTCTTTCTATCAGTATTGCTTCTCGATTGGCCTATTGTAGCTAATCAGCTGTTGAACTAAGTCCGAGAGGCAAAGCATTTCATCGGTTATTAAGTTAAAAATAAATTATGTGAATTCTCATGATGAGATTTTTATATTCATTAAATAAATGGTTATCATTTTATTAATGATTTTTATTATCATTTGTTAATTTATCTTATATACTGTGGTCAAATTTTTATCGGGGTTTGATCACTTGAAAAAGAATATATTATTTTTATCTCTTATCGCTTTGCCGATGTTTGCTGTTGCTGAAGACAATACCGTTTTACCAACGATTACGGTAAAAGCTGATCAACAAGAGAGTTATGCTGCTGGTAAGCTCAAGAAAAATTCAAATTTGGGTAGCTTAGGCAATAAATCTACTATTGATACCCCGTTTTCTGTTACGACTTATTCGGATAAGTTGATTCAAGATCAGCAAGCTGCCACTGTTTCAGAAGTATTAAGAAATGATCCAAGTATTCGTGAAACAACCAATGCTGGACATTTAAATGAAAATGTTCAGATTCGTGGTTTTAGCGTTGGATTTGAAGACTATAACCTAAATGGCCTGTTTGGAATGGCGCCGACTGGGCGTATTCCTACAGATATTCTTGAGTCAGTCACTTTGTTAAAAGGCCCAAATGCTTTAGTTGCTGGGATGGCGCCAGCAGGTAGTGTTGGTGGCGTTGTCATGGCTCAGACTAAACGTGCCAATCAAGATTTGACTCAAGTTTCAGCGAGTTATGAAGATGGGGGATACTATAAATCAGGTTTTGATGTATCCCGTCGCTTAGGCGCAAATAATGAATTTGGTATCAGAGCGAGTGGTTCATATGGTACAGGGGAACATCTTATTGATGGAATGGATGATAGCAATGCAACTGGCGTACTCGCACTTGACTATACGACAGACAAATTAAAGTTAAATTTTGATGCCTATGCGATGCGAGATGATCGTGAAGGTGGTTCACCAGCAATGGTCTCAATGGGAACAATTAAGCAAGTGATTGCAGCTCCTGATGGTAATAATAACTATTTTCCAAAAATTGAAGGAAAGCAGAGTAGCCAATATGCGGGACTATCTGGTGAATACAAGTTCGCTCCAGATTTAAAAGTGTTTGCAGGGGTTGGATATACTGAAAAAGAATATTCAGGCCATCTTTTTGGTACACGAATGATTGTGCAAAATGCTGAAACAGGTGCTGCAAAATCTCAATATTATCGAGTAGGGACTCAGGAACACAATGTTGCGGCAAACACGGGTCTTGAAGCGAAATTTGAAACAGGAAGTATCAAACATACTGTTGGTATTCGAGCAGATTATTTAACGCGTAAATATTGGCAGCACGGTGCGGCAACAGTGTCGGCCTTTGATACTAATTTATATGATCCATTAAACACTGGAGCAATGCCAACCAGCTATCCTAAAATAGTACCTTACGGGGACAACAAGTATGTGAGCTATACATTGACTGACCAAGTTTCGATGTTGGATGATCGGTTACAGTTAATTTTAGGAGCGCGCTATCAAGATATTGATACCAAAAACTTATTCAGAAAAACTAGTTACTCAGCAGATAAGGTTTCACCAAGTATAGGTATTGTTATTAAGCCTTTTGCTGAAAATCTTTCTTTTTACGCGAGTTATGTTGAAGGTTTATCTGAAGGTGTAACCGTTTCTGATATTACTTATCCAACTGCGAAAAATAAAGGTGAAACTTTAGCACCGTACCAGACTAAGCAATATGAAATTGGTGCGAAGCATCAAATGGGTTCTTGGTTAAATACTTTAGCGCTGTATCAAATTGAAAAACCAGAAGCTTATTTAGACAGTGCTACATCAATCGTTAAAGATGATGCTGAAACTCGTTCACGTGGGATCGAGTGGTCATTCTCAGGTAATATTACTGAGGATTTAAGCTTGCTTGGAAATCTGGCTTATATCGATGCTGAGTATATTAAGTCTGGAACCCCTGCTCTTGAGGGAAAAACAATTTATGGTATACCTGATTTCACTGCTGGTTTGGCCTTAGATTATAAGATTCCACAAATTGATGGCTTGAGTATAAATACACGTGCGACCTATGTGAGTAAACAGTATTTAAATAACACAAATACTTTGGAATTACCTGATTACACTATTTTTGATTTAGGTGCTAAGTACAAAGCAAAAATTGGTGGTGTGGATACAACATTTAGAGCAAATATTGATAATGTTGCGGACAAAAAACATTGGGCCGGTGTATTTAATAATGACTATGCCATTATTGGTGCAGGTCGTACCTATAAATTGGGTGTGAGTTTCGATTTCTAAATAAAAATAAAAAACGCTTCCTATTGGAAGCGTTTTTTATTGGAGTGAATTACACCTGATGTTCGCAAAATTGTAAAAAGGCTTTCAGTCCAGGCCCTTGGTACTTTTGACGATGCACGAGCATATAGAGCGGTCGGGTTAATTGCCAGAATGGAGTATCCAAGATCACCAGCTGACCTTTCTCTTGTAGCGGTTCAATCGCTAATCTAGAAACACAAGACATGCCTAAACCACCCGCGACAATTTTTAAGATCGCTTCATTATGACCCAGTGTTAAACGAATATTGGCATCGGGTAAATCTTGCAAAATGGCATTATCAAATACTTCACGTGTACCTGAGCCTTCCTCACGTAGAATCCACTCCACATCTAGGAAATCAGTTGGACTCACGGGGCGATTCAACTGTGCTAAGGGATGATCTGGCGCACAACATACGGCTAGCTCATCATCACGCCAATGGATACATTGCAGTTGAGGTAAATGACAAGACCCTTCGATCAAGGCCAGATCCAATTGGAATTGATTGACTGCTTCAATCATTTGACGGGTATTGCCCACTTGCAGTTGCAGATGTGCTTGTGGATGACGTTGTAAAAATTCAGCCATCAAATCTGGCATTAAATAATCACTAATTGTAAGCGTTGCACCTAAACGTAGATCAATGCTTTGTAATTCACCCTTAGCCGCTTGTTCAAAAGAGTCACAGCGACCTAAAATTTCTAAAGCTTGTGGGAGTAAAAAACGTCCCAAATCATTGAGCTGCAATCGTTTACCCAAACGATCAAAGAGTGGTGCACCTAGACCATCTTCTAAATCTGCTAAAGCCATACTTGCCGCACTTTGTGTAAGTCGGACAGCATCACTCGCTTTGGTTACCGTTCCTTCTTGAGCGACCGCCACGAAAACAGCCAACTGGCGTAATGTCATGCGCATGTTAAATAGCCTTAATGTTTTGAGTATCCATCAATTATTCGATCATGCTAACATGAGCGCACTGTTTCATGCCACGTTCTCATCATGTCAATTGAAAAATTTAGCGTAGAAAAGGTTTTATCTGTACACCGTTGGACTCATAATCTTTTTAGCTTCACCATGACTCGACCAGCTCATTTTAAATTTACCGCAGGTCAGTTCGCACGTATTGGTTTAATGGTTGAAGGGGAACTGGTTGTTCGTGCTTATTCAGTTGTCTCTTCACCTTTTGATGAAACATTAGAATTCTTTTCAATTGTTGTGCCTGATGGTGCTTTTACCTCGAATCTACAACACCTCAAAGTCGATGATGAGTTGTATCTGGAAAAAATTTCCTATGGCTATTTAACGCTGGCACGTTATCAACAACCGTTACCACAGGATTTATGGTTATTGGGAACAGGCACGGGGCTTGCGCCGTTTTTATCGATGTTACAAGACTTTGAAACATGGAATAAATATCAGCAGATCAATCTGGTGTATAGCGTACGTACTGAATCTGAGTTGGCTTATGTCGAGCGTATCCAAGAGATTGCAGCCTTATTTGGCGAAGGGCATACGGGCTTTAAGTTCATTCCAATCATTACCCGTGATCCGAATGCCGCCCTGCATGATCGTTTGCCTGTTTTAATTGGCAATGGTGAATTAGAAAAAGCAGCAGGGCTCTCTTTTAACCGAGACAGTAGTCATGTGATGTTATGTGGCAATCCACAAATGGTGGAAGATACTAAAGAAGCCCTGAAGCAACGCGGTTTAATTATGAATCGTCGTGGCGAAGGCAATATTGCTGTAGAGAATTATTGGTAGAAGAGTGCTGAATGGATATGTCTTAATGTACAAACATATCCATAAATTCACGAATTTCTTGAATGGCGGTATCGACATCCGTGGTTAACCAAGTCGGTTCAAACAAGCCAATATAATGCTCTAGGCGATCTTGCGGGACGACCAGACGGACAGGACAATCTTCTTCGAGTAAGCGCCAAGGTAGAATCGGAACTTCATTATCCAAAAAGGGTTGTACATTGCGAATATCGACAATCATCGCATTGATACAATCTGGCAATGGCATCACCGAAAACTCTTCTGTACGACGACGAAAGTATTCTAAATCGCCCCATTTCAGAATATAGCTCGGCTTATTGAACTCAATAATTCCAATCAAATGTTCATCGCGTGTGTGATGTAAAAAACATTGATGGGTCACATCAGTGTCTAATTCAAGAGAAACGCTTTGTTGGCTATAGGACATAAAGCAGAACGGCTGAGAAAGGAGGCGCGTATTATAGCTTATTTTAACGCATTCTAAAACCGACTATATTTTAAACAAAAAATAAATAAAAGAAAGTGGAGTTCTGCAACCAGTGCAACGATAGTCCGAAGCTTTTTCACACAATGCAACACTGGGTATTGCTAATATAAAACTTGAAAAGTAAAAGGATGAGGGCTGCTATCATGCATGATTTTAGTAAGCCACAGCCTCATGTGGCCAGCAAAGAAGAAATTACCAAAAAGAGAAGATTACCCGTTTATATTTTGATTATGGTCGGAATCTTCCTGATTGCATTACTTGTTTATATGGTTGCTGATCATTCAGCCAATCCAACTGCTCAAGTGATCATGTCACATATGCAGTCGGCCATTCTGAATGCTTAAGCAAGCATATCTTTAGACCAAAACCAATTCATAATAAAGCTCATTGGTGTGAATCAATGAGCTTTTTTGCAATATTGTGAGACTTTTTTGTTGTATTAGTGATGCCATTGATTGATTGGAAAATAGACAAAAACTAAGGTGGAAGCATCCATAAATCATGTTCTTCATTGCAGAACGTTCTTAAGTGGATGTGTATCAAGATTTAAAAACACAATATAAGGATAACAACATGAATGATTTTTTTAGTGACCCCTCCAATCGTGGAGGATTTGATGCAATGTATTATTGGGATCAGTTTCATCCTATTTTTGCTGCAGTTGTCATCCTACTTGTAGGGTGGATTGTTGCTTTAGTGATTGCAGCAGGTGTTAAAAAATTACTGCAAAAGCTTGATACCAATCATAAATTGTCTTCTGCAACAGGCCGTACTCCAAATATTGAAAATCTGGTCTCTAAACTGGTGTTCTGGTTTGTGATGATTCTCGCTGTAGTTGGCGCACTCAATGTTTTAAATATCAGTGGGGTCAGTGATCCATTTAGCAATATGGTTGGTCGCGTATTGGCCTATATACCTAACTTGCTGGCAGCAGTCGCCGTGGGCTTTATTGGCTGGATTATCGCACGTCTGGTTCGTGCGGGGCTAACCAATGTACTTTCTAAAACTGAATTCGATGAGAAGCTGAGTGGCGAAGTTGGTGTCAGTTCACTCAGTAGCAATATTGGTGAAATTTTCTATTGGTTAGTGTTATTACTGTTCTTGCCTATTGTCTTATCAATTCTGGGTTTAACAGGGCTTTTAATTCCAGTACAAAACATGGTGAATGAAGCGATTGCTTATCTGCCGAACCTGTTTATTACGGCTGTGATCATTTTCGTGGGCTATGTGTTAGCGAAAATTGTAAGAGGCATTGTTGAAGGCTTAAGTAATAGTCTGGGTTTACAGGCGCAAGCTGAAAAAGTTGGCTTATTTAAGAACTCAAATGTTTCTAAATTCTTAGGTTCATTTGTATTTGCCATCATTATTATTACCACTTTAATTGTGGCTTTTGAAGCCTTGGGTATCCAAGCAATTTCTCAACCTGCAACCGCCATGCTCAATCAAATCATGTATGCAATTCCACAAATCATTGCAGCTGGTTTGATTTTAATTGTGGCTTATATTGTCTCCCGTTTTGTTGGACGTTTAGTGGCTGAACTGATTTCTGGGGCTGGGGTGGATGAAATCCCGATGAAGCTGGATTTACAACGCTTCTTGGGACAAACCCGTGTTTCTGACGTGATCGGTTGTTTAATTGTTTTCTTTACCATGTTATTTGCGGTTTCAGAGGCAGCCAATCGACTTGGATTAGAACAGGTCAGTGTACTGATCGCGATGTTTATCCAGTTTGGCGCAAGTATCCTACTTGGTGCTGTGATTCTAGTGATCGGCTTCTGGTTAGCTAATGTGGTCGCCAACATCGTACAACGTGGTGAATACAACAGTTCACGCTGGTTAGGCAATTTAGTCCGTATCTTAATTATGGGCTTAGTGATTGCAATGGGTTTAAAAGCCATGGGCATTGCTGACTCGATTGTGAATTTGGCATTTGGTTTAACACTTGGTTCAGTTGCAGTCGCATTTGCATTGGCCTTTGGTCTAGGAGGACGTCAACCTGCAGAACGCTTACTGACGGATCTTTTAGATAAAGCAAAAACTGAAGGCAATAAACCAAATCCATTACATAAGGATGAGGTTAAGCCAGTAGTTCCTGTGAGTCCAACACCAACAGCACCAACGACTCCAGTAAATCCTGTGAGTCCGACGCCAACGTCATCAGATACTCCGGCGAATCCACCACCAATTCCGCCGTATTCGGATGAATAGAAAAAATAATCTTTGATTTTTTTAATCAATTCGACCACTCTAAGCAGGGTGGTCGTTTTGTTTGTATCGGCGCTATTGGCTTTTGTTTTGGATTGCGATTGGATATTTTGAGTAAAGTTAGAGGGTTTAAATAACAAATTTGACCTCAAAAGCAATTCATTTATAGCTAAAGTATCAATAGTCTCTAAATAAAAAGTCTATAGGAGAATGAACATGAAGAGGCCAAATCGAGTATTCGCACCGATTATTATTGCAGGCATTACTGTAGGGTTCTTGGCGAGTGCTTATAAATTTGTTGTTGCTAAGTCAAACTCTTCTAAAGAGAGACCCATTGAAAATACACAACAAATCGCAACTTCAGAAGCGGCAAACTCTTCAGACCACCAAAACTGAAACAGATTTTATTGAACGTAGCCTGAAGTGCTGTAATTCATATGGTCATATCAGACAAATTGAGCCGCTGCCTGTGCAGAAGACCATGCCCATTGGAAGTTATAGCCACCTAAGTGTCCTGTAACATCCAGCACTTCACCAATAAAATATAAACCTTTCTGTTTTTTACTTTCCATGGTTTTGGAAGATACTTCACTGGTATCCACCCCACCGAGTGTGACTTCGGCCGTTCGATAACCTTCAGTACCTGATGGTTTTACCGTAAATGCATGCAATTGCGCTGCTATATGTTCGAGTTGTACATCACTGAGATTGCCAATTGGTGTTTCACTTTGTTCTGTCCAAATCAGTTGCTGTAATTCAAGTACGATACTTTTGGCGGTAAATTCACTGATTAAGGTGCGTAGTAGAACTTTAGGCTGTGACTTTTTCTTATCTTTAAAGAATTGTGCAAAGTCTTGGCTTGGGAAGAAATCAATTTTAAAGCTTTCCCCAACATGCCAGTAGTTCGAAAGTTGCAGTGAGCTTGGACCACTAAGACCACGATGGGTAAACAGCAAAGCTTCGGTAAATTGATGACGATCATTGATCAAGGTTGCGTCTAATGCATTGCCACTCAAGCGGGTGGTGACTTCTTTAAACTGATCGGAGAAGGTGAACGGAACCAGACCCGCACGGGTTGGATAAACATGATGTCCGAACTGTTGCGCAAGTTCATAACCAAAACCTGAGCCACCGAGGGTTGGAATGGATAATCCGCCCGTTGCCACAACTAAGGATTCACAGTGATAAGTCCCTTGACTGGTTTCAATCATAAAACTGGAATCTGCCTGAGCCTTCACTTGCTGTACTTCACAGTGGGTTTGAATCTGAACACGTTTGGCTTTGTCACATTCTGAAAGTAAAAGTTCCAGAATCTCTTTAGATCCTTTGAGGGTAAATAATTGCCCGTGTTTGCGTTCTTCGTACTCGATGCCGTATTCGCAGACCAAAGCAATAAAGTCCCAATTGGTGTATCGCGTTAAGGCTGAGATGACGAAATGTGGGTTTTCAGACAAATAATTGGCAGCTTCGACCTCCAGATTGGTAAAGTTACATTTACCACCACCTGACATCAAAATCTTTTTGCCGACTTTATTGGCTTTTTCCAACACCACAACCGAGCGCCCACGTTTGCCTGCTTCTGCAGCCAACATCAAGCCTGATGCACCTGCACCTAAAACAACAACATCAACTTGATGAACCATGGGGAAAATACTCAAGGGAGGAAAAGCGGGCAATTATAGAAGATTTAGAGCAGTTTGAGTATGTTGATTGTTTGATTAAAAAAGATACTTTTAAAATCAAAGCATGTTATAAAATTGGACTCAATAAAGGGGATAACAATAATGAATGATAAGACTTTTTTAGAAGGCACTCCGCCTCATCAGCAAGATCAACTCAGACAATATACCTTAATTGCGTATGGGCTTTATGCGGCCAGTATTTTTGTGGGATTAACAAGTATTGCTGCCATTATTATGAATTATATGAAGCGTGACGAGGTAAAAGGAACATGGTTGGCCAGTCATTTTGAATGGCAAATCAAAACCTTTTGGATCACTCTCATTGCTGCAATTATTGGATTTATCTTGTCTTTTGTACTCATTGGTATTCCGATTCTATTTGCAGCATCAATCTGGTTTATTTATCGCATTGTCAAAGGCTTAGTGGTGTTTATGGACAATAAGCCGATTGGTGATGGCTGGTTTTAAGCACTTGATTCGATCAAATAAAAAGTCACTTGCGAGTGGCTTTTTTATTTTAAGCGCCCTTGTAATCCACCCGTATGAATCGCCAAAATACGGCTATTTTCAGGAAAATACTGCTGCTGAATTAAATCGAATAGCCCCAGCATCATCTTGGCGGTATAGACCTGTTCCAAAGGAATTGCATATTGTTGTTCGAAGTGTTGCATAAATTGCAGCAACTCAGCTGTGGTTTTTGCATAACCACCACAGCAGTAGGCATCGGTTAAAGACCAATTACTTTTGTTGGTCCACTGTTGAATATTCTGTTTTAGGAAGTCGCCTTTCAATGCTGAAAAACCTAGAACCTGTTGTTGTGCAGAGCTGCTTTCAATCAGTCCAGCAATGGTGCCACCTGTTCCAACTGCACAACAAATCACATCATAATTTTCTCGATCATCTTTGCTTAAAATTTCCTGTGTTCCTTGCAGTGCAAGTGCATTGCTGCCACCTTCTGGAACAATAAAGGCCTGAGGATATTGCTGTTGTAGTTGTTGTAAATATTCCGCTTCATGGCGCAGTCGATACTCAGCCCGACTGACAAAATGCAATTGCATACCAAAATCTTGCGCTGTCTGTAGGGTAGGGTTTAAGTTTTGAGTTGCAAGTTCTTCACCACGAATTATGCCAATGCTTTGCAAGCCAAAACGCTGTGCAGCATAGGCTGTAGCAGCAATATGATTGGAGAAAGCACCACCAAAAGTCAGAACTTGAGTCAAACCTTGTTGTTGTGCTGCAAGCAGGTTGTATTTCAGCTTATAAAATTTATTGCCTGAAATGTGAGGATGAATCAGGTCCAGACGCTTAATGGTCAGTTGAACCGAACTAGGAAGTGCTAATGTTTGATAGGGTGTGGGAAAAGCAATGTGATCAAACATTTTCGAACAAGAGAAATGGATTTGATCACATTGTAAATGGATTTGATTGAGAATGTCAGTTTTGTATTAGGAGTCGGTATCCACAGAGGTAATTACCGACATCCCAGGACGTAAGTTTTCGATGCCTTTTTGATTTGGATCTATGGCGATACGGACTGAAATACGTTGTACCACCTTGGTAAAGTTACCTGTGGCATTGTCGGGTTTGAGTACACTAAATTCTGAACCTGCGGCAGGGGAAATCTGTTCAACATGTCCTGTAAATTTCTGATGATTCATCGCATCGACGGTGAAATACGCTTTTTGCCCAATTTTCATATTGGCAATTTGGGTTTCTTTAAAGTTGGCAATCACCCACGTTTGTGTCGGAATCAGATAAAGCAATTGTGTCCCCGCAGCGACATATTGGCCCACCCGTGGATTGACCTCACCCAATTGTCCATCCAGTGGTGCAACAATGGTGCTGTAGTCTTTGGTGGTATTGGCTTGGTCGAGTTGTGCTTGTGCACTATTAACTTGTGCTTTTAAGCCAGACTGTGCCACTTGCGCCGTTTTTAAAGCTTCTTGTGCCACCAAGATATTGGCTTCGGCTTGTTTTAGTAAGGCGTGATTATTCTGCGCATCTGCCGCGGCTTTATCTTGTTCAGATTTAGACGCCGCACCGCTATCGCCCAATTGTTGGTAGCGTTTTAGCTGAGCCACAGATAAATCATACTGTGCCTTGACTTGATCCAGTTTGGCTTGTGCGGCCACAACATCGGCCTGACGTTGCGCAATGGCTTGGGTTTGATTGGCAAGACTGTTTTCTGCTTGCTCTACACCAGATGCTGCTTGCGTCACTTTTTGGTCATAGGTGGTGGCATCAATATGCATCAAAACCTGACCTTGTTTAACTTGATCAAAGTCTTTGACCAAGACATCTTTAATATAGCCATTGATCTGTGAAGACAGGATGGTGGTTTTACCTTTCACATAGCTATTGTCAGTTTGTTCAACTGCTGTATGGAAGGGGCCAATGCGCCATGCCCATAAAATAATGGTGATTCCGACCAATAACACCAGCAGCATCCACCACAGGGTAGAGCGTTTGGTTTTAATGAGTTTACTGGTCGGCGGTGGTGGTGGAGGCGGCATTTGGGCGACAGTCTCAGGCACCTTGGCTGCTTGAGTTGTCTCATTTTGCTCAGTGGTTTGAGCATTATTATTTTCAGGTTTCTCTTGTTCGGACATAAGCTTTTCTCAATCAAAAAGGACTAACTGGCTGCTTGCAGATTTTTTCGGGTTTTGTATTTATCCCGTGCATATTTAAATAGCCCCCACAGCAATAACACCACTGCAAAAATACCGTTTAATACGATTACATCGTTATAGGCACGTACCTGAGCCTCACGGGTGACCACCTTATTCAGGTTTTGCAAGGCTTGGTTATTTTGCAAAACAGGGTCATTGCTACTGACCATGGCACTATGTTGGTAGGCTTGTAAACGCTGTGCCACAATTGGATTTGTCGGGTCAAGATTGCTATTGATTTCGACTTTATAATCATAGGTATGGCGCTGCTGATAGGTGTTGAAAAAGGAGGAGCCGACCAAACCACCAAAATTCTGTGTGGCTGAAAACAGTACAATGAAGGTCACCACATATTGCGGGCCACGTTGCAGGGTACGCATAAAGCCCATCAGCAGCAGTGGGCCGATAAACACACCACCTGCAAAGCTGACGAGAAATTGACTGCGGTAAAAGTTGGCAGGACGCACATCACTGGTCAGGTGATAGTCCAGCGCACAAGCAATCAAAATCAGGATTTCAGCAAGGAACAAATTCAGAATCAGTCGTTCACGATGGAAGGTCAGAGCACTAAATACCGAACCTGCAATGGTGCCGCAGAAGATCACCACATACAGTGGTACAAACTGGTCAGGTCCCATGCCCATAGTCTTAAGGAAATTGACCGCAGCATAGCTTTGTTCTGACATGAGTAAGCGTAGGGCGAAGGCACTGACCACAAAACTGAGTAGATCACCTGCGGCTAACCAACGGGTCATAATCAATGGATTGCTGCGATAGTGTTCATAAGTCAGTCCCAACACAATCAAACAAAAACCGACGATTAAGGTGTAGGCCAACCAAGGACTATTGAACCACCATAAAATCGGCCCTTGGGTGAGTACGATACACAGACAGGCAAAACCGGGTGCAAGCAAGGCAAAGGTAAAGAAGTCCTGCTTCTCGAATACCTCTAAGCGTAGGCTGCGTGGCAGTTTTAACGCCACCACCATGGCAAAACAACAAATTGCCAAACCCAATTCAAAGGTATAAATCACATCCCACTGATTGGCACTGAGCAGAAAAGGCGAGATGATCCATGCCAAAGGCAGGCCAAGTTGCTGAAAGCCGAAGGCCAGATAAATCCCTTTGGCCATATCCGCCTTACCAAAGGCTTGCATGGTGTAATACATCCCTAGCGAGCTTAAAGGCGCAGCTGCCAAACCTGCAATAAAGCGCACAAATAAGGCAACTTCATAGGTTTGAACAAAGATATGTAATACCAGTACACCAATAAAAGCCAACAGGCCAATTTCTGAAAATAAGCGCAAACCATATTGTTGGCGGGCTTTAAACAGAATCAGGTTAGAGCTGACATTGGCCATCACATAGGCTGCAGGTAGCCATGCTGCTTGCGATGGGGTGAGACCATATTCACCTTGGAAAATCGGTAAATTGGCAACGATAAACCCGTTACTTAAACTGGCTGCAATACATATAAACAGACCAATAAAAAAATAGGCAAAACGTTTTGGTCGGGCATGTGCAATTGCAGCAGGCGAGCCCGGTAAGGTTGGGCGCTCATCGGCAGACCAATCTGGAGGAGTCTCTAGATAGCGAGGGCTTTTATCCATATTATTCCTCGAACTAAACTTTAATGCCGTTTAATAATAATTCTATTGCTCGTTTGGCTAAGCGCACTTGATCAGAGGCGTGATGTCCTTGAAATGAAGAGCCCAAAATCGCTGTAATCATGGCAAAATCGTGTGGCGTTAAATCTGGACGACACAATTTGTGTTTTATGGCGCGATCAATCAAGGGTTGCAGTGCTTTATCACGCCGCTCATAAATGTTTAGCATGATTGGGTCTTGCCGATCAATAATGCGCCAGTAATCAATCAGCACCACCAGATGGGGCAATTGTTCGATATGCCCCTCGATCAGACGAATAAAGCCATCATCAAAGTCTTGTAAGGCAAGCGTACGTTGTTCCAAACGTTCTATGGCACGTTCCAGTAATGCTGTCATCAAGGCTTTACGATCTGCAAAATTACGGTAAAAGGTTGCACGTCCCACGCCAGCATGATCAATAATGGCTTGTAAAGGCACATGAACCCCTTGCTTGCGAAAGATTTCTTCAGCCGCATTTAGAAGTTCATCACGATTATGCGCTGCCAATTGCTGACGTTTTGCCATGATTCAAATTTCTTGGGAGATAGGGTGAATTAAACGGACATTTTTGTCCGAAGTAAATATGCTGAGAAACTTTATTTTGTTTAATTTCGGTTAAATTGACGTTCTGAGTGAGTTTTCTCAGGCCATACAGTGTTAAAAAATAAGGGTAAATTACGCATGTATAAAAAATACAAATAGGTGGAAAATGCAAGGATTTATCCCGCGCTTGCTAAAAGGAATAAAGTATCGGCCATATTTGTCTGCGACTTTTTCTTTGGGACTTATGATTTATGGGGCTTTGCATCTGCTTACCCAGTGGCATTGGGCAACCTGCTTACAACTGGGTTGGAATATTGCGATTTGGCTGTATTTATTTCTGACCTTGAAAATGATGTGGCACTTGGACGCCACCCATATTTTACAACGCGCCAAGCAACAGGATGAAGGTAAGTGGATGATCTTGACCGTGGTGCTGGTTGCCATTGTAATCTGCTTTATTTCGATTGTGGTGCAATTGGGGCATGTGCCTAAAGATCAGCCGATTTTAAAAAGTGCTCTGATTTTACTGACCATCGGGACGATTTTTTCAACGTGGTTATTACTGCATACTTTATTTGCGATTCACTATGCACATGATTACTACCTTGCCAAAAGTCGTCATCAAGAAGCAGGTTTGGATTTTCCTAAAACCGATCAACCTGATTATCTCGATTTTATCTATTTCAGTTATATCATTGGTACCTCTGCACAAACGGCTGATGTCTCAATTACCAGCTCAGCGCTCCGACATCTGAATATTTTTCATTGTGTCTTGGCTTTTATTTTTAATACCGTGATCTTGGCGGTGGCGATTAATGTCGCAGCCAGCTTGATTGGTCTTTAATTAATAACTTATTTTTATAAATTAATTTAAAATTGATCATTTTTATTTTTGATTAAGGTTGGTTATTTTTGAAGCTAAACCCACAGTGCAAGGATAAGAAGATGAATACCCAGCATCAAGTTAATCAACAGCAATATCAAGATAAATCCCAAGCCTATTTAAACAGCACAGTGCATGCGCAAGGTGTTGAGTTTGCAAAAATGCAGCATTTGATCCAGTCACATCAATTGAAGACCGTGTTGGACTTAGGCTGTGGCGGTGGCCATGTCAGCTATCAGATCGCACCATTTACTGGTGAAGTAACTGCTTATGATTTAACGCCGTCGATGGTGGAGTTGGTGGCGCAACAGGCCAAGCAAAAGGGCTTGAATAATGTGATCGCTCAGCAAGGGGCTGCCGAGAGTTTACCCTTTGCCGATCAACGCTTTGATTGTGTGATTACCCGCTATTCAGCACATCATTGGCACAACGTCGCGCAGGCGATGGCGGAAATTCGCCGTGTATTGGCGCCACAAGGCAAGGTGATTATTGTCGATATTTTAGGGCACTCAAATCCTGTGATGGATACCTTCTTTCAGAGCATTGAAACCATTCGAGACCCAAGTCATGTACGCAATTATAGTTTGCAGGAATGGATGCGCTTTGCTGAATCTGCAGGTTTTAGGGTCGAGACAGTTGAAAAGCAATATTTAGATTTAGAGTTCAAGAGCTGGACAGCGCGGATGCAAACCCCTGAATATGCGATTCAGACCATTCGTCATTTACAGAAAAAGGCATCTGATCAAACCCAGCAATATTATCGTATCCAAGCAGATGGTTCATTCAGCAGTGAAGTGTTGTATATGGTGCTTTCAACGTCATGTGGATGAGGTTAGCAATAAAACATTGAATTCCCAATCTATTCTAAGCAGAATAAGCTGTCTATTTTGTGGCACTTAGACCACGGCTTAAATCAATTGGGTATATTATAAAATGACAAGTAGATTAATTTTAGCAATCAGTTTGCTCTGTTGCAGTAGCGCGCTATGGGCTAAAACCGAAGTTTTGGCTCAAGCGGGTGAGGTCAAAATTATTAAACGAAATTGCAATGTGAAAACCGATGCCTGTGACTATATTAAAACCTATAAAGGTCAAGACAAAGTCTTAATATCGCAATGGAATAAGACGGCAAGGGCCTATCAATTCACCCCAAAACTGATCGGTTTTAAGCTTGGTGCAACAGGCAGTGCACATATCCTCACGGTGTATGATCAAAATAATAAGCAGCAGGAATTCTTTGAATTATTAAAAATGTCACCCAATCAAAAGTGCTTCGTGACCAAACAGCAATTGGATAAAGAACATGACAAAGTGGTGTTTTACCGCCTGCCTGAACTCAAGCCTTATTTAAGTATCAGTAAAAAAGATCCAAAGTTTAGCGAGATGGAGCAGATTGGCTATTCTACCTTCTTTGACGAGAGCGATGGCTCGTTTAATTTTGGCTATGATGCGGAAGAAGACGGAGAGAAATATTTTCAGGAGATCAAAGTCGAAAATCCATGTAGTTTAAAACCTAAAATCATTAAACAAGGTGATGAGTAAAATCAAAATGATGATACAAAATAAGATGTTGAAATTGGTGCTTGCTGCTACGGTATTGGTCGCGACACAGACTGCTTTTGCTGCGGAAAGCGTCAAGAAAACACGTTATGGGCAAGTTCAAATTAAAGTCAGCCCTGAGACTGGGCAAGAAACGCTATATTTTAATCATAAGATGGTACTGCCAAAAATTGAGGGCAATAACGGTCTGTCGATTGAAGGCATTTATAAATTACACATGGATGATGTGGTTTTGGTGCAAGACATTGGCGGCAGTGGTTGTCCGATCCAACTGAATTTTGTGAAAATCAGTCCAAACCAGAAAGTGACGGTTTCGCCTGTTTTTGGCTCATGTTCGGATCTCATCAAAGTTTCAGCAAAACCCAATCAAATTATCGTGAGCATGCCTGACTTTATGGGGGCACCAGAAAGTGAGGAGCAAGAACGCAAAGTTGCTCAGAAGAAAATGATTTATAGCTATGATGGAAAATTACTGAAAGAAAATGGCAAGCTGCTGCTTCAAGAATAAGCGTACTACTTAGCAAATTAGACTGAATTTTGCTCATGGCTAAGGACTGATCAAGTGGATGAAGTAGATCATCAAGATCTACTTCATTTTAGTATTTCAGAAGGATTTAATGAAATACGGTTTCTAAGGCTTTTAAACCGACTTTAGGGTCGAGCAGACCGTTGTAGATTTCAGGAACTTCACGGTCTACCCCTAAGAGTTGATAAATAGCAAGCATGGCGCCACGGATGGAATATTCCACGGTAAACACCACATCATCTTCCAGTTCCACAAATTGACCCAAGAAAGCAAAATTAACGGCATTCTCTGGAATCAGTAAGGGACGGTCGCCCGCTTTACGACAGGCAAACAGGGCAGAAGCATAGGGCATCATCACGGTGCTAATGTCACTATGCGCCAGTACATGATCCAGAATATCGTCGAATCCGAGTTGGCGAATTAACTCAATCACAATTTCTTGCCCAGTGGCTTCACTCATTGGTTTTTTGATGTAGTCACCGATGTGGTCAATTTCAAAGCCATAGCCCCATAGGGTAAATTTGCCTTTAGGTAGGTCAGCAAAATGTGGCTGCGCAGGCACGACGATGGATAAATGCCAGCCTGATTCAAACCAAGTCATCAGTGCACCCGTTCCTGGCTCATTGCCTGTGTATTCGATGATACGTTTGAGCAGCACATCATCATGCAGGGTCAGGGTAAAAGACTTCCATTTATGTTCGTCGATATTGCCATTAAAGGTCATTGGGCGGCCAAAATCAGGTGCTTTTTGTGCAAGGGTTTCCCATAAGCGCCAGCCATGGTCCTGTCGATCACGAATTAAGGCTGGCACATCATTTTGACCACCATAACGTGAATCGGCTGTAATCGAGCCTAAGGTAAATAAGGCGAGATCATGTTCACCTAAGATAATCTGTTCAGTCCCTTCTGAGAGATTGAGATAAAGCTTGCTTGCCTTACGTTGTTTACTTTGCTCATCTTCAATAAAATCAGCATCGGTGACATAAGTACCAAAGCGCACATCCACGCCTTGTTCGACTAACCAACGTTGTAAGGGATAAATCATCGAATCATATTGATTGTATTTAGTACGCTTAACCCCAGCCAAGGTATGAATACGGGGTAATTCCTGAATAAAGCGTAAGAAATAGCGGCGTAATTCCGCTGCACTATGCCATTTCTGAAAGGCAAAGGTGGTGCGCCACATCCGCCAGAAATTGCTTTGGAAAAATGCATCATCAAAAAATTCATCAATACGACGGCTGCCAATCCGTTCTTCTTTGAGTGCCAGCAGGCGTAGCATCTGTGCGCGATTCAAGGTGGATAAGCCAAGCTTTTCGGCTTCTGCAATGACATGGTTGGCATCGATTAAGCGAGCTTGGGCATGGGTTTTAATTTTTTCATTAAATTCACGGCATTCTTCGCGGACAGAAATGTTGGGATCTTCCAGTGAGGGGATGCTGGAAAATAGATCCCATGTGCAGAGGTAGGTTTCATCGGTCAACATTCTTCCACCACGAGTTACCCATGCATGGTTTGGATTGAGTGGGTTGTGTCCACCATCCATTGAACCGCCTGAGACCTCAAGCTCTTCTAAAATATGAATGTTTTGGGCAGGGACTTTGGCATCACGAATGGCAAAGGCTGCCGCCGCCATACCAGCAATACCACCGCCAATAATCCACAGATGTGATTGTGAAGGGTCTAAATTTTTCAATTTTTTAGTTTGCATCTAATGTGCCTCGGTTATCGTTATTGATGAAAATGAATTTAATTCCATAAATTTATTATGGGTTTTAAGTCGCTAAAAATAAATGAAAGTTACACTAAAATGGATGACAAATTTTGATCATAAAATTAGTTTTATAGAAAAATCGGATACTCGATCCATGACGGAGATGAATATGCTATTTTTAAGTGTTTGATATTCATTGTAAATTGAGTCTTTGCTCTAGCTTGAGGCTTTCTCATCAACTTCTGTTGCTTAAAGCGCACAAAAATTGCTGAGATTAGTCAAAATTTTTATATCTTCTGGCGATACTTTTTCAGTAAAATTAATATTTGAAAATTATTCTAATCTAGAGGTTTCACTTGGAATCGTTATTGATTTTAGGCTCAATTGCTTTGGCTTTAATGTTGGGTGCAATCAGCCCCGGTCCTACCTTTATTTATGTGGCTAAAAACTCAATTGCGATTTCTCGTAAGCATGGACTGTTTACCGCCTTGGGAACAGGCACGGGTGCAGCCTTATTTGGTTTGCTTGCGGTCATGGGCTTGCAAGCGATTCTATTAGCCGTACCTTCTGCTTATATCGCACTAAAAATATTTGGTGGTCTGTACTTACTTTGGCTGGCGTATAAAATTATCAAACATGCCAAAGAACCAATGGAAGCAGTCAATGGCACTGTGAATCGCATGAGCTATGCACAAGCCTTTCGCTTAGGGCTGATTACTCAACTCAGTAATCCGAAGATTGCGATTATCCTTGCCAGTATTTTTACCGCCTTATTACCGAAAGACATTCCAAGTTATTACTATGTGGTGTTGCCAATGCTGTGCTTCTTTATTGATGCAGGTTGGTATTCGCTGGTTGCAGTAGCATTGTCAGCCGAAGGCCCACGTAAAGTTTATTTAAAATCAAAATCGATATTTGATCGGATTGCGGGTGGTGTGATGACCTTGCTCGGATTAAAGCTGATCTTTGGCATGAAATGATGCAGCAGAAAAAAGCGACCGAGAAGGTCGCTTTTTTATTGCCTAGAATCAACGCATCTCGCTTAATCTTTAAAATGCACAGGAATCCATTGATAGCTCTTTCCATCAGCAGAATAAATATGTCCAATCCCTGGGAATGGTAAATGGGGAGCAGCAATGGTTTGTCCATTTTTGGCGAAATCAGCAAACTGCTTTAAGCGTGTAGCGACGGCTTTTTTCGGGTCAATATCGTATTCAATCGCAGTTTTGGGTTGATCGAATTGCACAGTATGTGAATGCACGATATCTCCAATAAACACCACGCTTTCACCTTTGGTTTTTAATTCATAGCTAAAGTGACCAGGCGTATGTCCCGCCGTGTTAATGACTTTAAAGCCCTGAATTTCATCACCGAGTTTATAGGTCTTAAAGCGCTGTTTGGCTTGGTATGGGGCAATCGCTTGTTTAATGTGCTTTACGGTTCCTTCATAACCCGCTTGTTTATCTTTAGGAAGCTTGGCAGCCTGTTTTGGATCAAGCCAATAATTGGCTTCGTCACTGGAAACGTACACGGTTGCGTTGGGGAAATTGGCTACGCCATCTTTGCTGATGCCGCAAACATGATCAGGATGTAAATGCGTGAGTAAAATGGTATCGACCTGTTCCGGTTTGTAGCCTGAAGCCTCGAGGTTTTTTAGAATTGAGCCTAAATGGGCACCAAAACAACTGGCTGCACCGCTATCGACGAGTACCAATGATTTTCCAGTATTGACGAGGAAAGCATTGATGGAGGTCTGTACGCCTTTATCTTGATCAGCATAGTACTTCTTTAAGATTTGCTGGACTTGTTGCGGTGAAATATCTTTAAACAAGCTTGGTGACATAAAGTTAGTTCCATCGAGCAGGGCGGTAATTTGTACATCACCGACTTGGTGTTGGTAGTAGCCCGCAACCTGTTTTTGTTGTTCAATGATTGGCAGGATCTTGCTTGTTTCTGCATGGCTAAGTAAAGGGAAGCTGCTCAAGAATGAGACGGAAAGGAGGAGGGCTGTTTTTTTCATAGAATCATTAAATTTATTAGAGAAAAACTTTTTTACCATGAATTCAAATAAAATTGGGTATTTGAGCGCAGAAAAAAATCCACTTTTGTAAGCGGATTTTATGAGAGGTTCTCGTCTTAGCGTATGGCTTTAATGCTGGGTTAGCTTGGAAAAGTCTACCATTTCAAATTCTTCAAGATCACAATTTGCCAATGCACATTTCTGCTCGGTATAGGCCGCTTCACCTAAATTTTGTTTGGCCTTATTTGCCCAAAACGCAGCTTTTTTGGCATCTTGCTGTTCAACCGGCAGTCGAAAACCATATTCATCTGCAAGTGTCATTTGTGCAGCAACAGAACCTTGCTGCCCTGCTTTTTCGAGTAAGGGGATGTATTGCTCAGTAGTTGAATAGTATTGCGCCAGCAAATAACTTGCATAAGCATCCTTTTGATTGGAAAGCTTTTGAATTGGCTTAAGGTCGATTTGTTCTTTTAACGCTGAATCTTGTGAGAATAGAGCAAATTCTAAAAGTGCAACAGATGCAGTTGGGTCTCCTTGTTTGATATAGCGATTCATTTGCTTTAAAAATAAGTTTTGCTGTTGATCGATATATTCTTTTGCCTTCACCTCCTTATTCTCTGAAAGTAGCTGTTTTAATGTAGGATCAACTTTTATATTTTGATTCTCATCATCCGATTGGAATAAAGTATTGAATATTAGTTGAACTTGATCTTTGGCTTGTTGTACTTGAGGGCTAAATTGATAATCCGGTGCTTGAGCAACCGCACTATGCAAACAAAAAATGCTTAAAAAAAGAAAAGCTATTATTTTTTGGAACATGTTTTACCTGATGTATTTATCGTTCATTTAATATTTTGGTTGAATTATAGAAATAAAAAAAGGGCTTCCGAAGAAACCCTTACATCAGTTTTATATATTAAGACACTTTATCGCCTGGTTTTGCGCCAGATTCAGGTGAAATCACCCAAACACCTTCGCCATTACCTGCGGCAAGTACCATACCGTTAGAAATACCAAAGCGCATTTTACGTGGCGCAAGGTTTGCCACCATCACCACCAATTTGTCTTTTAGATCTTCTGGCTGATAAAACTCACGAATACCACTAAACACATTACGTGCTTCAGCTTCACCGACATCTAAAGTCAATTGCAGCAATTTATCAGAACCTTCAACGGTTGCTGCCTCAAGTACTTGAGCAACACGAAGGTCAACCTTCATAAAGTCTTCAATACCGATAATTTCAGCTTCACCTACTTTTGGCTCAGGCTTCTTCTCGGCTTTCTTTTCTTTTTTCTTCTCTGCTTTTGGTGCTTCTGCCGCAGCAGCTAAAGAATCTTTAGAGGCATCCACCATTGCCGCAACCGCTTTGGCATCAACACGTTGCATTAAAGGTTGGAATTGAGCAATTTCATGTGCAAGCAAAATTTGCTGACGTGATGCAAAGTCAAAACTTTCAAGTTGTAAGAAGGCTTGAACCTGTGCAGCAAGTGTTGGTAAGACTGGAGCTAAGTAAATCGCAAGTTGACGGAACAGGTTAATACCCACCGAACACACATCATGAACTTGTTGTTCCTGACCTTCTTGCTTGGCAAGTGCCCACGGTTTTTTCTCATCGATATACTGATTCGCACGGTCAGCCAACGCCATAATTTCACGGATTGCTGCCGAGAATTCACGTGCTTCATAAGCTTGTGCGATTGAATCACCTGCATCAATAAAGCTTTGAACCAGTTCAGACTCTGCACATGTATTTGACAAAGTATTATTGAAGTTGGTGTTAATAAATTTTGCACAACGGCTGGCAATATTCACCACTTTACCAACAAGGTCAGAATTCACTTTTTGAACGAAGTCATCTAGGTTCAAATCTGAATCTTCAACTTTGTCAGACAGTTTAGACGCAAAGTAGTAACGTAGATATTCAGGATTCAAATGCTCTAAATAGGTTTCAGCTTTAATGAAGGTTCCACGAGATTTCGACATCTTCTGACCATTCACCGTCAAGAAGCCATTCACGAATAAACCTGATGGGGTACGGTAGTTAGCACCTTCAAGCATTGCAGGCCAGAACAGTGCATGGAAGTAAACGATGTCTTTACCAATGAAGTGATAGACTTCTTTATCGCTGTCTTTTTTCCAGAAATCATCGAAACTTAAATCGGGACGTTTAGTTTTGATGTAGTTTTCAAAGCTCGACATATAACCAATCGGTGCATCCACCCAAACATAGAAATATTTATTTGGCGCATCTGGAATTTCAAAACCGAAATAAGGCGCATCACGCGAAATATCCCAATCCGATAAACCTGCTTCAAACCATTCGTCTAGTTTGTTAGCAATCGAAACAGGCAAACGGCCTTGGTCACGGGTCCATTTCTGTAAGTATTCTGAGAAATTCGGAAGTTTAAAGAAATAGTGATCCGATGATTTCTCAACAGGAGTCGCACCACTTAAAGTTGAACGCGGGTTTTCTAATTCAGTGGCGTTGTAGGTTGTACCGCACACTTCACAAGCGTCGCCGTATTGATCTTCCGCTTTACATTTCGGGCACGTGCCTTTAATGAAACGGTCAGACAGGAACATGCCTTTTTCAGGGTCGAATAACTGGCTAACAGGGCGAATGGCAATATTGCCGGCTTCACGGTTTTTAATATAGATTTCTTCTGAACGTGCTTTGTTCTCGTCACTATTGGTTGAATCATAGTGATCGAAATGTACGCCAAAACCATCAAAGTCACGGATATGTTCTTTCTGAACATTGGCAATTTGTTGTTCTGGGCTAATCCCGTTGGCTTCAGCACGTAGCATGATTGCTGTACCGTGAGCATCATCCGCACATACATAAGTCACATCATGGCCCATTGCACGCATCGCACGAACCCAAATATCTGCTTGGATATAACCGAGTAAGTGACCCATATGGATAGGACCATTGGCATAAGGTAGGGCATTGGTGACTAAAATTTTACGCACGGATATTGTTCTCTCATTCGTATTTGCAAGGCAGATGATTTTACATGACTTGGCCCCGACTTGCACAAGGGATTCGGTGAAATCTTTTCAAGCTGTGTTATGGGTCTATTTTCATGACTTCATGCAAGCTTCACTTGCACTTCAATCAAAACACATTTCCTTTACTGATAATGGCTGCATGCTCAATAAATAAAGGAACCAACCATGAGATCTTGGCATTTGCTTTGTGCATCTTTTTGCGCAAGTGTGGCATCGGTTTTTAGTTTTGTGATTCCCTATTGTTTGTTCTTAAACTTTCAACAAAACCATTTATTGCATGTGGTCAGCAATGCGATGCAAGTGATGCTATATCTCACTCCATTTCTGATCGTGCTTGCTTTTATCTTCTACGTTATTGTTTTATCAATATTGAAATTACCCAGCAAAATTTTTGATTTGGCGCAGTTTTTAAAAGTCAGTTTGGTCTTTTTTACGGGGTGGATGTGCTTAGTGCTGCTGATTTTACTAGAAGATCAAGTGAATGGCTTTGATTTTGAAACATTAGCCATGAGTCTTTTCATTTTTGTTGCGGTTTTGCCTGTGCTTGCATTGGGTTGTATCAGCGCCAATAGTTATTATGTGTTGATATGCAAAAAGAAGTATGGCGATTTAAATCAATTTGAGAGGATCTAGAGCAGGAGAGTATGCATCCCGAAGGATTACATACTTTGCATTTGTTTTACTGTGACACTGTGCTTTGAATTTTTTCTTAAAGAGATAATCTTTCCTTTAGATAGGAAATGAATGTGATAGCTCTTTAAGCCGTCCGTTTTCGGATCAAGGGTAATTTCAGCAAACATTGGCGTCTGCCAAAGTTCATCACTGCCCAAAGTTCCTAACCATGCTTGTGCTTTTAGTGCCACCGTAAATTCATCTTTGAACTCAAGCTCAGTAATACTCAGTTCACTGCACCAATGTTCGGTTTTAGGAAATTCAGCTTTAGAAAATTTCCAGCAGATCGTAAGCGCTAGACTGCTTTCAACAGGTGCTTTATCATCACTTTGCTGATGAATCACTGGAATTAACTGTTCAGCAAGATCTTTTTCAAACGAAAGAATCATGTTTTGGATTCTTCTTTTACTTGAAAGTATGTACTTCAAACGTTTTTCTTGGGCTTGAAGTTCCTGCTGAATTTCTAAGAGTTCATTTTCATTCATATTAGGTAATTCTGACAACGAGGTCTATGATTGAGATATTGCGGAAGTATATCCGAACTATCTCCTTATATTGTTAATAGTTTTTAATACAAATTTATTGGTTGCAAAAATGATCGAAACTGCACGATTACGCTTAAGACAATGGCAAGCAGAGGACTATGCATCCTTTGCCGCAATGGGCACCAATCCACAGGTGATGGAATATTTCCCTAAACTCCTGACTCGAGCAGAAAGCGATGCACTGATTGATCGAATGAAATCAATTATCGATGCAAAAGGCTGGGGCTTTTGGGCGGTTGAGCTAAAGCACAATCAGCAATTTATTGGTTTTACCGGTTTACATGATCAACCGACACAATTTTCATTTTCGCCGTGTGTGGAAATTGGATGGCGACTCGATCAAGCCTATTGGGGACAAGGTTATGCACCAGAAGCTGCCCAAGCGGCACTTGCATTTGCTTTTGATCAATTGAAACTGGAGAAAGTCGTTGCATTTACCACGTTAGAAAATGCCAAGTCACAAGCTGTGATGCGAAAATTAAATATGAAAAAAGTATCGGAGTTTCAGCATCCCGCTTTAGCCTCAGAGCATCCCTTAAGCTGGCATGTGCTGTATGAGATTCTACGATCTGATTTTGTTGAATAAATGGGATGTTATTCATTTATATGATTTTTATATCTAAAAATTAAAAGCTTTATCAATCCGCAATCAATTGAATCTTCCTGTATCCCATTTGTTTCAATTTGCAGCAATGGGCAAAAAAAAACTTCAAACACGGTATAACTAAGATTGATCCAAACAATATGTTTTTTACCTATAGTGAGGAAATATCATGACAAACGAAAAACTTGATGAATTAAAAGACCAAGCAGCAGAATTGGGTAATGACTTAAAATACAAAGCAAAAGAAGCTCAGCTACAAGGTGAAAAAGCAGTGGATGACTTAAAACACTCCGCCGAGGAGCTTAAGTTAAAAGGCGAAAAAGCCCTTGATGATTTAAAGAAAGATGTCTCTGAGCAAAATGCAGAAGGTAGAGAGGCAGTTTCATCTAAAGTGGATGATATTAAAGCCAAACTTGAAGATACCCAACATGCGGTTCAAGATAAGTTTGATCACTTTAAAGAAGAAGCTGGTCATAAACTGGATGATGCCAAAGCCAAAGCCTCTGAGCTAAAAGATGAAGCTGCTGCAAAGTTTGATGATCTAAAAGCTCAAGCAAGTCATAAGCTGGATGATTTAAAGAAAGCCGCAACGGATACGATCAATAAATTCAAAGGTTAAGCTTGCTAACCTTGTGATCGACTGTAGATCTTCCTCAAACATAGGCAAACTATGTTTGAGGATTTTTATTTGAATATTTTTTAAATGGGTTTCGATCATGTCGTACAAATAAATCGTACCGGCTGATTAATGGGCATATCAATGTATTGTTGGCGTTCTAGATCGAAAATCTTATAAAAGGGCTGAGTACGTTTTTGATCAGGGAAAAGTTGATTCATTAATGCTGTTTCTAAGGGTGGCTGAGTTTCTTGGTGATGTATTTTGCCTTCTTTATCGATGTAGAGTTTGACATTCAATCTGAAAGATTCACCTTCTAATGGAACACTTTTTTGTAAAAGCAAACAGGCCATTTCAGTTAAGGACGACGGTGAAGCAACCCGTCGAATACGTTGTATAACAGCTTGATCTTGCATGGAAATAAAATAATAGATTTGCTCATAGTTTGAGAATAGGCGTTTACTATTGTGATCACGTTGTTCTGCCGAAGTCTCTTGAGTGGGTAAATCCTCTGGTTTTATCTGTTGTGCAAGCGCTAAAGCATGCCGATTAAGTCGCTCTGAGTTGCTTGCTTTGAATAATTGAATCTTTAACCCATTTTTTTCTGGGCTGATTCTAATTGATACCTTAATTTCAGACGATGGGGATAGCTCTTTTTGCTTATTTACCACGATTTCTGTTTGTGGTGGCAATTGATAAACAGCACGATTCATCGATTCTTGGGCGAATAGCGGGAAGCAAGCAAAAAAACTACATATCGCCAAATAATATCGTGTCATTGAATACTCCCAAGTTAAGCATAAACATCATGTGACTCTGCATATGATGAAAGCGTCATCCCATATTCTCATCGTCGATCTGATCAGCTTAGTAATATATCCTGTTCCTGTGAAAAGTATCAGTTGCTGAAGATTGAAATTTAAAGCAGAAAAGTTGCTATAAAAAATGAGCAATTATCTGCTTTGATATGAGCGTCAATTCTTCAATACTGCTAAACTAGCCAAACTCAGTGAAATGTTGATCTGTTTTTGGAGTAAACAAAATGTCGTGGCTTTCTTCCTTAAAATCTGTTTTTTCACCAGCGCAAGAAGTGAAGGAAGACGAGATTCAAACAGTTCTACAAAATTATGTCCTGCCACATTCAGACAATGCGCTCAAAGAGCGTATCAGCCAAGTGAATGTACAAGGCCGTATTTTACAACTCACGATTAATACTTACCCGCAAGAAAAAGATCATTTACAGCAGATCCATGATGAACTGGCTGAAGCTTTGGAAAAGTGTGGGATCCAAGAATTAAACTTACATATTATTCAACAAAAACATGCGGCGCATGGTGAAGCAGGTCATAGTTGCTCATCGAAGCCAAAAGCAGAAAACAGCAATTTACCTCCTGTGATGGATGCATCACCTAAAGTAGAAGCCGATCCGAATAATCCCCCGATTCAAAAAGCTGCACCACAACAACGTGATGTGGCTGCTCATCCACGTATCCAAAATGTGATTCTGGTTTCTTCGGGTAAGGGTGGTGTAGGTAAATCAACGACTACGGTCAACCTTGCACTTGCATTGCAACAACTTGGTCTAAAAGTTGGTGTGTTGGATGCCGATATTTACGGACCAAGTATCCCAACCATGTTGGGCAATGCGGGCAGAACCCCACAGATTGAAAATGAACACTTTGTACCTTTAGATGCTTACGGCATGGCGGTACTGTCGATTGGGCATTTAATTGGTGCACACAATACACCTGTGGCATGGCGTGGTCCGAAAGCAACTGGTGCGTTGATGCAGTTATTCAATCAGACTTTATGGCCTGATCTAGATGTACTGGTGATTGATATGCCACCCGGTACAGGCGATATCCAACTGACTCTGGCACAACGTATTCCTGTGACGGGTGCAGTGATTGTCACCACGCCGCAAAATGTTGCGTTGATGGATGCAACCAAGGGTATTGAATTATTTAATAAAGTGAATATTCCAGTACTCGGTGTGATTGAGAATATGTCGACGCATATCTGTTCAAATTGTGGTCATGAAGAGCAAATTTTTGGTACAGGCGGTGGTGATCAGTTATCTGAGCAATATCATATTCCTTTGCTTGGTCATTTACCTTTAGATGCCAAAATTCGTGAACATGCAGATCAAGGCACACCAAGTGTGATCGCAAAGGATGCAGCCGCAGACAGTTATCTCAATATTGCCCAAGCCGTGTTGCAACAAATGGAGAAGTTACCCAAACGTCAGAAAGACGATAAGCGTATCTTCTAAAATGCTCAAAAACCCAGCATATCCTGCTGGGTTTTTACTATTTGATTAAAATAAGTTTTTATTTTTACGCTTTAAAAATAAATTAAAAAAATAAAAAATGGTATGTTGCTTGCTTATCACTTGTTTTGATTTTTGAGTATAGATCGATGATGCAATTTAAAAGCCTGATGGGTATTGTCAGTGTTTGTGCAGCTTTAGTTTTAAGTGGCTGTAATGGAGATAATTCTTCAAATAGTAATAACCAAGTACAGGAAAAACCAAAATTACAGCCGATTGTGATCCAAGGTGCATTACCTGTTGAATCAGAGCGAATGGCATCAAAACTAGAAAATGTCAGTGTAGAAACCATTGGTGGCTGGAAATTCTGGAAAGGCACCTATAAAGGTTATCCAATGGTGATCTCTAAAACCCGGATGGGGATGAGCAACTCGGCCGCAGCGACAGCCATTGCAATTCAGCATTATCAACCGATTGCGATTATCAATCAGGGCACCTCAGGTGGACATGATCCAGACCTCAAGGTGTTTGATATTGTATTAGGCAAATACACCACCAATATTGGTGCATTTAAAACGCCAAATAAACCGATTGGCGGTGGTTCTAATTCACTGGAGTGGAATGAAGCATTTGATGTATTACCAGAAGATGAGTCTGATCCAGAACCGATTGCGATTCGTAAATTCGAAGGGGATAAGGAGTTACTGATCGCCGCTTATAAAGCTAAAGTGCATTACAGCAAAGGACAAGTGGTCGAAGGCACCATCGGTTCAGCAGATACCTGGAATAATGAACTTGATCGTATCAACTTTTTTCATACCAAATACGGAACCTCTGTAGAAGAAATGGAAGCCGCATCGGTGGCTCAAATTGCGCAACAGTTCAAAGTACCATTCCTTGGGGTACGTATCTTATCGAATAATATTACCAATAATGGCGCCTATGACCCTGCAACAGGCGAAGCGTGTCAGGACTATGCACTTGAGGTCGCGGAGCAATATATGAAGGCGAAAGCAGACGCTAAATAATGAATATGATCGAGAAGAAATCATTTAAATGGTTTCTTCTCTCTGTTGTTTTTCTCGTTTGCGCCAGCTGCGAATCACGATCCAGCGCCACATCAGGTGAGTCGCTAGATAAAATAAAATGGCAAATAAAACAGCTTCAATGATTAGACCTGAAACTAAAATTTTGGCCAAACTAAAATCAATATGACCATGTCCAAAGTTCTTAATCCAGTTTAGAATTTGATGCAGAACACCAAGTAGCATCTCTTTGTTTATCATATTGACGTGATAAATTTTTGTCCCAAACCAAAAGCCTAAATACAGAATTGGCACCACGGTAAAAGGATTGGTGAGCCAAGCCATACAGAGGCCAATTGGTAAATTTACTTCAAAAAATAATACCGTCAGAATAATAAACAGACTATGAAAGGGGACGGGTAAAATCCCCCAGAAGGTGCCAATAAACATGGCTTTTGCAATCGAGCGACGATTCACATACCAAAGCAATGGATTTAAGGCGCGATCGCCAAAAATTTTCATCAGCTTTAAGCTCGCGACTTTCTCTGATGAAGGCAGCCACTTGTGAAAGAATTGCTTAGGCATAAATGCGGAAATAGACCCAATAGGACAGATAAACAGGAAATTGTATAGAAAATAACACGATTTACTTAGTGAAAACTTAAAATTACATCAGACATTATTGCACTAAAAATCAGCCCAAAATGGATAGGTTACATTTATTGTATTTTAAATAGACGCTTTTTATGCAGTGACTGTTGAGTAGAGTAGGCTTGAAATTTATAAAATAAATATAAAACAGTTGTTTAACTTGTATTTGGTCATAACTGTTTACAGTTAATTTTTTGCTATGGCTTATGAATTGGATTAATCTGAAACGATCTCCTAGTGAGGTCATTCAATGATTTCATGGTTCTTTATTGGTTTAGTCATTACCATTCTGTTGACGCCTGGTCCTACCAATACCTTATTGGCATCTTCGGGTATTCAAGTTGGATTACGCAAATCTTTACTCTTGATTCCAGCAGAAGCAATTGGTTATATCATCGCAATTAGTGCATGGGGCATGCTGATTGGTAAAGTCTCTACAACTTTACCTGCATTGCCTATCTTTTTGAAATTATTAAGTGCGGGTTATATCGTCTTTCTTGCGATTAAATTATGGCGCACTGCGAACCAAGAAGTGGCTTTAAATCAACCCACGATTCGACCTAGAGAATTGCTATGTGCGACCTTGTTGAATCCTAAAGCACTGTTATTTGCTTCAGCGATTTTTCCTGTTGCAGCATGGAAAAGCCAAGAGATTTATATGGCACATATGAGTACTTTTGTCGGTTTGATTTTGCCAATTGCATTATTCTGGATTTCAGTTGGTGCCATGTTAGCAACGAATAAAGTTGCATGGTTGTCTCAATCAAAATTACAGCGTACTGCATCTGTCGTACTTATGGCTTTTGCCATCCCAATTAGCTACTCAGCATTAATCAATTTATAACTTTGACAGCGTTATCCACATAACAGGATAGTGCTGTTGTTTTCATTGATACCATTTTACGTTAAAGTACTCGCCAATTATTAACTTCGTCTATGGATAAAAAGTCATGGCAATAAAATCTGATCGTTGGATTCGTGAAATGAGCGAAAAACACGGCATGATTGAACCTTATGCAGAGAATCAAGTTCGTTTTGATGAAAACGGAGAAAAGTTGATTTCTTATGGGGTATCGAGCTATGGCTACGATGTCCGTTGTGCGCGCGAATTTAAGGTGTTTACCAACGTTCATTCAGCGATTGTTGACCCAAAGAACTTCGATGATAAAAGCTTTATCGATATCGAATCTGATGTGTGCATTATTCCACCAAACTCATTTGCTTTAGCGCGTACCATCGAATACTTCCGTATTCCACGAAATGTTCTTACGGTTTGTTTGGGTAAATCGACTTATGCGCGTTGCGGAATCATTGTAAACGTAACGCCGTTAGAACCTGAGTGGGAAGGTCATGTTACCCTAGAGTTCTCAAATACAACCAATTTGCCAGCGCGTATTTATGCAGGTGAAGGTGTTGCACAAATGTTGTTCTTTGAAAGCGATGAAGTGTGTGAAACATCATATAAAGATCGTGGTGGTAAATACCAAGGTCAAACAGGTGTGACTTTACCGAAGACCTAATTATTAATCGTTAAAATTTTTAACCATTGATCATCGGGTCAATGGTTAATACCCTCTCAGTAAAAGTTAAATATAATGCTTATCACATCATCATAAATCGTATCGTTTTTAACGAATAATAATCCTTAAATTTTTAGTATTTCCTTATTTTTAATCAATTAGATTTATCCATCTAAATAAAATGTTCTACGTCTCGTTCTCTTTAAATTCAGGATAAGCACTCACCTGTGATTTATGCGATTGCTTGATGATGTTTTAACCATTGGTCAGGAAAATATACAAATTAATCAAATAATAAAAAAGATATGCTAAAAATAAATCGCAATTTTTTAAAATATTAAGAACAGGTGGGGATAATTGTGAATAAGATCTATCAAGTGGTATGGAATGCGACACATCTTTGCTGGCAAGCCGTGAGTGAGAAGGCCAAAGGTGGCGTTGTTGCAACGCAATCAACAACAAAAATCAAATCTAAAAGCTCAGTTGCTCATACAGCAAAACTAGCAGCATTCTTTGCGATGAATGTACTGAGTGCAAGTATTGTATTTGCAGGACCAACAGGTGGCGTGGTTAGCTCTGGAACAGCGAGCATTTCAACCGCAGGTACCACCACCACGATTAACCAGTCCACCGCAAAAGCTGCAATTGACTGGAGTAGCTTTTCCACCAATAGCAATGAAATTGTGAATTTCGTGCAACCGAATAGCAGCTCGATTACCTTAAACCGCGTCACAGGTACAAGTGCATCCAACTTAAATGGTCAGTTAAATGCCAATGGACAAGTGTTTATTATTAACCCGAATGGGGTGTTATTTGGCAGTACCTCACAGGTGAATACCGCGGGTTTAGTGGCATCGACTTTAAACCTGAGTAATGCTGATTTTAATAACAATCTATTTAATTTTAACAACCCTACCAATAACAAAACCGTTGAGAACCGCGGCAAAATTACTGTACCTACAGGCGGTACGGTTGCCTTAATTGCGCCAACAGTAAAACAGACAGGTACGATCAAAGCACCGCAAGGCAATGTATTATTGGCAGCAGGCGGTGATATTACCCTGAATCTAAATAATGGTAGTTTGTTGGGGTATACCATTAATCAAGGTAAAGCACAGGCCTTGATTAACTCAGGTGGAATGATTCAGGCCGATGGCGGTAAAGTGATCCTTACTGCAAAAGGGATTGATGAATTAAGTAATGCGGTGGTGAATAGTGTTGGGGTGATCCAAGCACAAACGGTGAATAATGTCCGTGGCGTGATTGAGCTTGGCAGTGATTTAAGCAGTGGTACCGTGAATGTCAGCGGTACCTTAGATGCATCAGCTCCGAACGGAGGCAATGGTGGGCAGATTAAAACTTCTGCGGCAGAGGTTCATGTCAGTTCAGGCACCAACATTACCACTCAGCGAAATAGTACGAGCAGCTTACCGCCGACCACCAGTGGCTGGGAACTGAAAGCCAAAAATGTCGATGTCGATTTCTTTGGTGGCAGTGTCAGCAGTACCACTTTGGGTGATGCTTTAAACAAAGGCAATGTCACTTTGAATGCGATGGGTACAGCAGAAGGCCAAGGCAATATTAATATCAATGACGAAAGCAGTTGGAATGCCAATACTGCGCTGACACTAACCGCAACTAAAGATATTAACTTTAATAGTGATTTGGATTTAAGTGGAGATAAAGCCAAACTCGCCATGAATTATGGAGCTGGTTCGGATTACAACTTAAATAATGGTGCCAAGATTAATATCAGCGGTTCATCACCGACGTTGTTGATTAATGGAAGTTCCTACATTGTGATTAATGATCTAGGTGAAGAAGGTGATGCCAATATCAATACGCTACAAGGGATGAACAATAACCTGACCGGGAATTATGCCTTGGGTAGCAATATTGATGCATCAGATACGGTGAATTGGAATAACGGGAAAGGCTTTGATGCGATTGGACAATTACCAGTAAAAGTCGATGGAGGTATTCAACAAATACCTGAAGGAGGCATTCCTCCAGAAGCTCCAATTTTCCAAGGAAACTTTCATGGACTAGGGCACAAAATTGACGCTTTAACCATTAATCAACCTCGACCCAATTGGGGGCCAATCAATGATCAGGTTGCGATTCCTCAAGGATTGTTTAGCATTACTTATGGCAGTGAGTTAAGAGATGTTGGCCTTACCAATGTGTCAATCAAAGGACATGCTTATATGGGGGCTCTCACAGGACTACATTTAAGTGGCAACATTAAAAATGCCCATAGTACCGGTAAAGTTGATGGTTTATTTTATGTTGGGGGGCTAATTGGAGCTGCAGGTGGGCAAAATATTAATACTAATTTAGGTAAAATTAGCCAAAGTTATTCTGAGGCGGATGTGAAAGGCATTCTTGGTGCTGGCGGATTAGCAGGAGGAAGTGTATTCCCTATTTATGATAGTTATGCTGCAGGCAATATTTCTTTACCTGATTTTACAATGACTGTAGAGCAAGAACAAAGTCTTGATCCTAATGGTACAGGAGGTATGGGAGCAGGAGGCTTAGTGGGTAGTGGGCAAGGTATTTATAATAGTCACGCTACGGGGAATATTTTATCTGGTGCATATGTAAATGGAAATTGGCATCCAGAACTTGGATTTGCGGGTGCAGGTGGATTAATTGGATTCTTAGGTGCTCAGGAAAACAGCTCACATCATATTGACCAAAGCTATGCTACAGGTAAAGTTAGCGGCCTGTTTGGTTTAGGGGGATTGGTTGGTGCAACTGTTTATAGAGGTTCTGATCAAACACCACGTTTATATATCAATAATAGCTATGCGACAGGTGATGTGATTGCAAGTGATGCTGTTGAAAGCCAACATATAGGTGGTCTTGTTGGGGGAAATGCGCCAGATAATATTATCAATGCCAGTTATGCGACTGGGCGAGTGAAAGGTAATACCAACGTAGGTGGTCTAATAGGTCACAATAACGATGGTATTGTGACAAATTCTTATTCAACCAGCACTGTGGAAGGAAAGACTTCTGTCGGAGGGCTCATTGGATATAATATTGGAACGGTTGAAAATAGTTATTCAAATGGCGCTGTAACTGGGGTAAATCATGTCGGGGGGCTCATTGGAGATGACCCTTATGCTAATGGTATAGTCATTAATAGCTACTGGAATAATGAAACCTCAGGTCAATATACCAGCGCGGGTGGTACAGGAAAAACCACCGCTGAGCTGCAAAAAATTCTGACCTTTTCAGGTTGGGATATTGCCGATGCTTCTGACCCAAATTCAAGCTCGACATGGGTGATTGATGAAGATAATGCGACCCCATGGCTCCGTTATAATCATTAAGATTAAAAGAGATTATTAAGATATAAGATCAGAGACTTAAGCCTCTGGTCTTAAATAATAAGATATTGATTAAATTTAGAGAAATAATGAAATTTTATTTATATAAACAAGTAGGGATGTACAAGAGAATACTTCTACAGGTAATGAGAGGAGCTAGTATTCTAGTCGTTGCTTCTACTATTGTTCATGCAGACGTTGTGATTCCTGATAGTGGCACTATTACCAAGCAATTAGGTCCTGAACAATTCAAAGAAACACCAAAAACAGACCAACAGTACTTTGGCGCTGATTCATCGCAGCAAAATTACAGTCAGGATCAAACCCCTATTGGGGTCACAAAAGTCCAGATAGAAGGGAATCAACAAATTGCTACAGCAGTTTTACATGATTTAGTCAAATCACTGGAAAATAAAAATAATCTACTTGCTGATTTACAGCTTGGCGCAGAAAAAATCACCCAATACTATAAAAAGCAGGGTTACTTTCTGGCGAAAGCCTATCTACCGAAACAAAAACTAGAAAATGGAATATTGGTGATCAGAGTACTCGAAGGACAACTTGGTCAAGTTCTTTTAAATAACCAGTCTAAAATTAAAGATATAACCATTAAGCGCTTTACCGATCAAATTCCTCATCATCAGGCGTTACAACAACAGCAAAGTAATCAGACCTTGCTACTTATCTCAGATCTAGCCGGTGTTGGGCAAATTCAGGCAAACCTACAGGCTGGCGAACAGATTGGGCAAACAGACCTTGTTTTGGATATTCTTGGACAGCCAACTTGGCTCGGACGAATTGGGATTGATAACTCTGGAAGTAGCTATACAGGAAAATATCGACTTTTAAGCTATATCGAAAGTAATAGTTTATTGGGATATGGAGAGAAGCTATCTGCTCAATTACTCGGAAGTAATCAAGATTTGGTTTCAGGAAGTGTAAATGTCCGATTTCCTGTAACAGGAACGGGTCTATGGCTGGGCGGTGGTTATAGTAGAACTGAATATGAATTGGGTGAACAATTTAAGCAATTGGATGCGACAGGGACCTCTGAAAACTATAATGTAAATCTCACTTATCCATTGATCCGAAGTCAAAAGACGAATCTTAATTTGAAGCTGCTGGCTGAAAAAAGAAAGTTATTTGATGAAATTGCGGCCACAAATACAGAGACATCCAAACAGATAGAGGCGAGTCGGATCTCACTCAATTTTAGCCGAATGGATGATTGGGGAATTGGAGATGTCAAAGGTGGTATTAATCAATTTGAGTTGATCACGACGATTGGCAATCTGAACATACAAAGCCCATCGGCTTTGAATATCGATCGCTTATCTGCAAAGACCCAAGGCAGTTTCAATAAATATGAACTTAAGCTTTCCAGACAGCAAAGATTAACAGCATCTTCATGGTTGACCAGTGAGTTATATGGACAACTTGCATCTAAGAACCTCGATTCCGCCGAGAAATTTTCCTTGAACCAAATGCGTGCTTATCCAGCAGCAGAAGGACTTGGAGATCAAGGTTGGGGGGCATCGATTAATTTTTATTATCAACTAGCACCATGGCTAAATACTTATTTATTCCAAGATGTTGGACGAATACAGCAAAATAAAAATCCATATCTCAACGATAAAAATACCCGCAATTTGGCAAGTACAGGGATTGGTTTTGGCGGTGGCTATCAAGACTTTGACTATAATGCGACACTTGCATGGCGAAATACTTCAGCTGCGAAAAGCGACAAGGATCAGCAACCTCGATTGCAGTTTGGCATTGGGTGGAGATTTTAGTTGCGAATTTAGCACCTGATTTTATCTGAGAAGTGTTGAGCAGGGTTTTGCGTACAGTAGTGTCAATCGTAGCCTAACTAGAGTTCAATCTGGTAATTACATTTTGCAACAATGATCTGGATTTGACAGATCCTGAAATTTTACTTTATGGGAAATTAATAAGCAGATAAAAATCATTAGTATAGAAAATTTAAAGAGCGTTCATCTTTTCTTTCACTCATCGGAAAATACGCCGTTTACCTAAATTATTTTGCTTTTGTGTAAATTATCAGCATAATGAAGAATGAGATTATGTAGGCAGATTGTCTGCATTTGAGTGAAGCGTAAATACGGTTTTCCTATAGTTTGTAGGGCATCACTCAAAAAAGGATGTTAGAAAAAGAATGATGATGCGGAGCATCAGGTAATAGGAAGGTCAAGATGACTAGATTAACTTCTACGGTTTTGTTCAAAAGAACTGTTTTAGCAAGTTTCATTAGCTTATGCGTAAGTCAATCTATTTTCGCACTACAAGAAATTTCCGATGATGTTTTAAGTGAAACCACTGGTGAAGGGATTGCTTTTTTGCCTCGGGATTTTTCTTTTCGTTTTAATGGAGCAGAGAATCCATTAGCGAATGGAAGTACTCCTTTAAATTTTACTGATACTGGGTATATTCGATATATTCCGGTAGGGCCTTTGACTCAAAAGTCACTTGATACAAATAAAGATGGTATTGTTAGTTCGCTAGATAGAGCTGTAGGCAAGGCAGACTTGTTTTTATACGGTTTGGCTTTATCTAAAGCTAATGGAAATGCTAATAACCGTTTTAATAACACTTCTGGGATTGCAAGTTGGGGAACGGCAACTAACCCTTGGATATTAAAAGTCGCTACGGAAAGCGGAGTGCCAACTTTTACACCAGATGATGTATCTGGAACAACACCTGTTAGAAATACGGATACAGGGGCAGTAACGTATTTGGCTCTGGAAGCACCTCTTTTCAATAAAGTGTTACCAACTAATGCTATAGATGGAGCAGATGCATATAACTTAAAATTAGGGTTATGGGCTGATGCTTTTGTTCGTAATCCAAATGTTGCAGAAAATATGGCAGCAACAGGTAATCAATTTAACCTTGGTGAGTTGAATGGTACAACGGATAATACAAATACACGAGCAAATCGACTTCGATTGAATGCTGTATGGGATGGTTTTGGAATTAATGGTAGCCGCATCCAAATATTTCAAACATTAGGTGGTTCAAATAGCACAGGTGGAATGAGTAAGTTCTACAATGAAACTTTAGGTTTAAATGGATTACTACGATTAAATAGTGGACCAAGTGATACATTACGTGCAACAGCAACAGCAAATGCTGTATGGGTGGAAGCAAGTCCTGTTGCTACAAATACTTATACAGTTCCAACTGCATTAGCAACAATTGGTGCTGCCCCTGCTTTTGCATCTTCAGGTGGGTGTGGTGTTAGTGGTACAAGTCCTGATGCAAGAAATTTATCAACTTTTTCACGTGGCGATTGTATTCAAAATGAACAAGTATTAACCCGAACAAGTCGCACGACTACAACGTGGGGAGCTCCGACGACGGGTAAAATATTACGTATAGGCACGCAAGAAACAACAGATAGTAATATCTTAACAACACCAGCTATTAATGGTGGAACAGCGCCTATATTTAGAGATCCATCTGTGAATGATGGAGCTATTTATATCTATAATCTTAATACCAACCTTGTATTGGGATCTTTGTATCAACCTCTAGTTTTAGGAGTGGCTGATGATGGTCGCAATGTATCATTAGAAATTGCACGTATTCCAAATAAAGAGAGTATTTATAAAAAAATCTACACAAATTACTCACGACCTGTAACGGCTTCTGATCCTTCTGCTTGGCAATTTAATGGTGGTTATTATGGTTCTACATGTAATGTTCATTATTGTGGAGAGCATCCTTCAGGAACAGTAACTGCACTTTCAAATAATTATCAAGGATCAACTGCAACGCATAGTAGTATTACAATTGGTTCAACAGTTTACAACTCAGCAAAAAATGAGCTAACGGCTTATAGTGGTGCAGAAGCAGTTGGTATTTCTTTTGGTGCTTTGCAGTCAGGAACTGTAGTTAATGATCAACAGTATAAACAAGTCCAACAACAAAATCGTAATTGGACAACAGGATATGAACGATATTGTAGTGGTGGAACAAACTGGCTAGGTTCTTGTCAAGGCTATAGTTGGAGATATTTTAATCAAAACTGGCAGGCTTTTGATGCTTGGAAAAATGTAGATAGAACGACATATTCTAATAATATTAATATTACGAGCCCTAGAGATCCAATACTTAATCCTAATGGTGGAATTCCAACAATAGCTCCTGTAAAAGCAACAGCCCCGTCAAATAATTTTGGCTCAGCTGCAATAGATGGGTTGTTAATTCAGCATCTCAAAATGACAACAACAGGCTTATAGTAAAGAGGCAGAAGTAATGAAAAAAACATTTTTATTAGGTGTGTCTTTGTTATCAAGTCTAATGACTCATGCCGGTTTACAAGTGTTAGATAGTCAAGCTATGGCTGAGGTTCGAGGACAAGCCGGAGCAGATCTGTCATTAAATTTGCAACTCAATCAGACAGGTATGAATGGTGATTTTGATACAGCATTATGTACGGATTTACGTTTTTGTCGTTTAGGTTTATCGTTAAATAAACGTTATTTGAAGGAAACCACAACAGGTTCGGGTGTTTGGAGAGCTGATGATATTAGTGGAAACAAACTATGGTTAGTTTTTAAAGGAATCCAAGGAACTGTAAACATTCAGAAATTAGGTTTGGATGGAGTTGATCTAGTTTATAATAATGATGCGGGACAAGTACAAATAAAGCCAGCAATTCAACTTAGTTATAGTAGCAATTACCCAATACTTATCCGTAATTTTGGTTACCAGTCACTTGCGATTGAAAAAGATAGTGTAGCAGATGAAGGTGCAAATAATATTCCAGGTTATCTAGTTTCCACAGCGGCTGGGGTAGGTAGTTATACATATACAGGTAACACATTCGATGGTAAACACCCAACAAATGCCGGTCTTGGTCGTGAAACAGGATTCACTGGATTAATGATGAATGGCAATCTTGCAATACAAGGGAATGTCGTTATGTTTGCATGTGATGGAAGCCACCCACGTTGTTAAGTTGGAATGAATTTCAAAGGACTGAAGTGATGAAAAAAAATAATCAAAATCACAATTTGACATTGTTTGTACTAAATACTCTTACTGCAAGCATATTTTTGATTAATTCTGCTCATGCTCTACAGAGTTTAGATGATAATGCTCTACGGAGTGTAAATGGTCAGGATGGTGTCCATATTGCAACCTCTTATGATGAAATTAATGTAGATAAATTTTACTGGGAGGATGATGCGGGAAGAGGGAGTACAGATAAGGCATATACAAAAACATTAAGAGCAACTGCCGAAGGTTTTAAAATTAAAGCGACTAATGCTAATGTTTCTAATTTGGCTATAGCAAATAGAACCCCTGGTACGGATTATAAAATTAATGTTGGTAGCGGTATTGGGGCTGATACAGGTAAAACTGGTTTAGATTTAATGTTATCAACTAACCCTTCATTGATTACTATAGATAATTTCAATATTTGTGATACAGAAAGTAGTCAGCGTTGTGGTGTACCTATTGGAAGTGTAGCAATGCAGACAAGTTCTGTGATTGATATTGCTTTTAAAACACGCGATGGGCTTTTTAGTAAAGACAAACAGGCGGTTCTTGATTTAGGCTTAAAAAATGCCAATATATATTTAGGGCAGAAAGATGTAAGTGGTGAGCTGAATCAATTAATTTTAAAAAACTTTAACTTTAATTTTTTAGGCAAAGGTGTGATGTTTATTGATGCATCGGGTGGTTTTAAATTACAAACGAATGCAGATGGTGTAAGTAAAGCAACAATAAATATGGCTCCAGATTCAACACATGGATATGTAGATTTTAGACGTACACCTGATTCCGCATCTGCAAACTTAAAAAATAATGGAAGTTATGGAGATGCAACCTCCACAACTCCTAATGGAACAACAACAACTAATGCAGGCCTAAATCTTGAATTTATGCTTAATAAAAATGTGGATAAAAATTCACCGTACACTCTAAATACGACAAATAGCCCAACAAATGCTACTGGTTTGATTCGAGTGGGTGCAAGTGGGAGAATGGTCAATGGATATTTGCAATTGCGTGGTTTAAATGCCGATGGTAAGAATAATCCTGATTACACTGGGTTGAATTATGGTAATGCAGATAATAGTAATATTGTCGGGAAAGTTAATAACTCAAGTACAAATTTAAGTTTAGCTGCCAACAACCCCATTACATCCGCCGCTGGAGAAAATATTATGGGGAAAACGGGTATAGCTTTCCGTATGGCGGCTGAGTTTACCCAAGATAATGATTTGATGTTGGGTTCTGATGGTAAGGCAACAACTTTAGAAATTGGTAATGCTGGTTTAAATACGTATGGTTTTGAGTTTGGTAATTTAACTGGCCTTGTAGCTACAAATAGAGGTTCATTTGATAGCGGTAATGTTTATATTAATCTTGCTGATACCAAAACGCTTTTACTCCCAGCAAATAAGTCGTTTCAAACTAGCCGTTTTGGTAACGGAAATTTTTTAACTAATAATAATGACTATATTCAATATATTTATACGAATACACCTGATGGTATTCAGATAAATCAAAACCCCTATAGCCTCTTAGTCGCAATTCGTGGTTCAGAGTTTCAGGCGATTTCAAGACGAGGTCGTTTCACAAATAGCGCCAGAACAAATGATGCTTTTGGCAATAGTGTTCCAAATATTGTTGAGCATGATGGGCAAAATGGCACAACATTAAATGAATGGGGTTTAGCATTACCTATTTACAATCTTAATGCAAATATTGCACTCTTCGGTACAAATGTTGATGCGTCTACGGCATACGCTTATACAACTGATTATAAAGGATATAATAAGTCACCTTCAAATAAGGTTGTTATTGGGGCTGTTGGACAAAAAACACCACGTTTAGGTTTTTCTTTGGCAATGAGTACTCAAGGGGTTAGTGATGATGGAGCGAAAACAACTTCAATTATGGTAATCGATGGGAAAAAGGTGAACGGTCAACCTACTGATTACTACATGGGGTTGCGTAATATTGATATGTTGATTAAGGGAACTGGAAGTATTGGTGTTGAAAAGGGCAGTTTGAATGTTAGCCTTAAAGATATGCTAATTGTAGCAGCAGCTCAAGTTGCGGCAGGTTACTTACCGGGAACGACATATAGCCGTTGTGTACAAAATGTTTCAAATTCTGGTTGTAGCGCTGTAGCTGCAAATAATAAAGTGCCGCTTAATAATTTTTCACTTTCAAACGATGTTCTATTAGGAGTAAAGCTTCGTATTGGCGGTAGTATGGATTTTTCATTGATTCCAAATGGCGAATATCGAGCAGATGGTACTGGAAGTAGTTTGAATATTGTCGGTGATTTATCTTTAGATAAGAATCAAAATAACACAATTCAAATTAGTGATCCTGTTGATGGTTCAACGATTGGGTTGGATAATTTAATGGGTAAAATGGCATTTAATAACTCAATTGTTATTGGTCGTCATAGTTCTGGAGAGGGTGTTGTTAGCTTTAATACGGCAATTAACTTTAACCCTGATAAAAATGCAGCAGATGTGTTTAGAGCCAGAGATATAAACTTTTATCCTCCTTCTTCAGGTTCAAGTAAACGTTTAGGTGAACTTGCGATTACAGGTGGAAGACTAAACAGTAGTCTAAGTATTGTGCCTCGAAATGGTAATTTTACTAACTAACTTAGGGATGAGGTGTGAAATGTTTCATTTAAAATTTTTAACAGGTGCCTTATTGATGTTGGGGAGCCTAAATGTTCATGCTATTGACTCTAAGTTACGACCTCTAAATGACGAAGAGCTGGCAGCGACACAAGGCCAAGCTCTGATGAGTTTATCCTATATTGCTCCAGCTGATGCAGCAAATGCTGAAAGATTAAGAAATGGAGGGGCATCTAATATTGGTTTTTATCGTTTAGGGATGGAAGCAACGCTGGAATTAAATGCAAATATCAAGCGCTTACAATTGGGGTGTGGCGGTACGAATGGAGCAGATGGATGTGATATTGATTTACAGGATGTTGGTTTAAGCGGCGTGAAATTAGATAGTAATGGAGCTTTACTGCCTATGACTCGAGAAGAACGAGCAAGTTCATCCGCGAAATTAACGAACCCATTCATTGAGTTTGCGATTAAAAATCCAGGGCAAGCGTCTACAAGGGAGGTGGTTGGTTTACGTTTGAGTGCAGAAGATGCATTGGGCTTATTAACGATTGGTGATAACGATCTAGTTGATAGCAGTGGTAATAAAATTCCTAATGGTATTAACTCATTAAGTGGCTATGTTAAAACAAAAGCAACTTCAGGTGAAGTAATGACTACACCAACAATATTTGGTAAAGCGGGTGATCAAGTATTAAGAGGAATGGTTTACGCTGATATTCTAGGAGCTCTTTGTACTGGAGGTTGTGGTGAAGAGCCTTATAATGGTTTTACAAGCTTACCAGGTCATGCGAATACAACAGGCCTAAGTATTCCATCATTAAAAGCGAAATTTAATGTGCCAGATGCAATAATTACAGGTCAACGTATGAAATCTGCGACAATTCGGAACGTAAACACAACCAGTATTGATGATATTGTTATAAATAAAGATTCTGGTAAAATTCAATTGAAGTTGGATCGACCGGTATCTGTATTAGGCATTATTAATGTCTCTGAAATTTATATCCAAATGGAAACAAAAATTAAAAATTTAAGTGCAAATATTAATTTTGAAGAAAACTTAGGATATCTACATAATCTCCCAATTAATGGAGGGGGATTTTATTTAGGTTTGCAGAGACAAGCACTTAAGTGGCCTGGTGCTGAGGAGCAGGATATTGCTCAACCAGGATGGTGGATGTCATTTCAAAATCCCCTCGATCTAGGGTATTTGCAAGCTCCGGCAGGAAAAACTGTTGATATCAGTTCAGTTTATCCTCAAATTGCGAACTCAATTAGTGCATGGTTAAGCCGGGAGGAAAATAAAACGAGTGTGAATAGCCGAGAAGGGATTGAAGCGCTAGTTAATGGAGGATTACAGAAAACGATTCCTGATATTAACTTGGCTGGTAGAACTGCTTATGCAAATTTACAAGATGTCCCATTAGGAACTGTCCAAAATGTAGTAGCGAATTGTTACGGTACATTAAAAATGTGTTGATTTTAATAGAATCAAAAAAGGCGGTTTAATCCGCCTTTTTTATTTCAGGGGGAATTAAATTAAAATGTTAAATTTACGTGGCATACAACGAGTTTGTATTGTTGGTGGGGGAACAACTGGTTGGTTTTCAGCTTTAAGATTACGCCAAATTTTTAATCAATCTGTAGAGGTTGTAGTAATTTCAGCACCAGAGATTCCTATTGTTGGAGTTGGGGAGGGGGGAGTTGTTAATCTTCTAGATATTTTAGCTAAACTTGAAATAAACATTAAAGATTTTATTGATAATACGGGTTCAACTTTAAAGCTTGGGTTTCGATATGAACAATGGAATACTGGAAAGAAAGAAGACTA